>JBPCJY010000132.1:0-77017 GCA_051004815.1 Ktedonobacteraceae bacterium | reverse complement strand
GCCGCCCTGACGATACCGGCGGAATGGTTGTGAACTTCATCGGAGTGTAGGAGGGACGACCCTGGCCGTCGCCCTGGTAAGCATTCGCAGACCCTGTAGAGTATGCAATCACTCTTCCAGTACAAGTAGCTTATCAGCAAAACATTAATGCATGTGCATGCCGCCATTTATGTCCAGGGTGACACCGGTTAAATAGGCACTTTCATCTGAAGCGAGGAAGAGGATACAATTGGTGACATCCTCAACGATGGCAAGGCGGCCCACCAACGTACCTTTTGCAAGCTCGACTTTGCGTTGTGGTGTGAGTAAATCCCCGGCGATATCAGTATCAACCATGGAGGGTGCAACACAGTTGACGCGAATACCGTGTGGTGTCAACTCACGGGCGAGTGCTTTGGTCAGGCCCATGATACCAGCTTTTGCTGCACTATAGGCGGATGTGCCAAAAACTCCACCACCTCTTTGCCCTGATACTGAGGAGAGCGAGACAATGGTGCCGCCACCACGCGCTAGCATAGCAGGGACAGCAGCTTGCGTCGAAAAAAATGTACCTTTGAGGTTGACATCAAGCAGCAGGTCATACTCTTCTTCGGAGATATCAAGAAACAATGTAGGACGGGTTAGGCCCGCGACATTCACAAGAATATCCAGTCCTCCATACGCTTCCGTCGTTCTTTTGACTACTTGCAGCATGTGATCCTTATTGCGCACATCCGCCACTTCACCGTTGGCCTGGGTTAGCTCTTGTAGTTCCGTTACTACCCGTTGTACATTTTCTGGCACTATATCGGTAATAGTAACGTTCGCGCCTTCTCTTGCGAGGGCCAATGCTGTGGCTCGCCCAATACCACGCGGGGAACCCGCACCTGTTACTAATGCGACTTTTCCTGCAAATCTGTTCAAGCAAGGTACCTCCTTTGACTGGATGGATGGATAGTTACCGACATGGTATCTTTTATTGTGGCGCGTTGTGCATCGCGTGTCAATGCTTTTTATTGGTTGGCTCTATCTCCTTGCGAGTGATCGGCGGGGATAGGCTACGGGCCGATACATCGACGGTGGGCGCGGTAAACCGGCCCCTACACACCATTCATACACCTTGGATGTGGCTTACGTGAGATGTATTGGCTACTGGCTTCAGTAGGCGGTAGAATGTATGTGGATATTTGGGAGTTTTTGGAAAGAGCGACGGTATTGAAAGCGAGGAAGAGATGAATCAGTACGATAGTATTGCAGTGTTTATTCGCGATGTAAAGCAGATGCTTGCGACAAGCCCTGAGCAGGGAGATGACCTCGAACGGATCGCGGAACGCATGCGGGAATTGGTAGCGGATCCAAGCATACGTGACTGGCAAGAGGAAACGGTCGGCAATGTCCACAGTGGACAGCAATCGCGACCACTCTACCAGGATGAGAGCGGACTGACCCTCATGCATGCTCGCTTTGGGCCTGAAGCTATGACTCCCATCCACAATCATAATAGTTGGGCGGTCGTTGGCGTACACCGGGGGCGGGACCTCTACCAGAAATGGCGACGTATTGATGCAGGGAATGGAGCAGGGGAAGCACAGGTGGAACTCATCGAGGAGCGCGTGCTCGAAGCTGGGGATGTCGTGATTGTGCCAGCACCTCCGCAAGATATTCACGCCCAGCAAGGTTTTGCCAACGAGGCTGCTTATGAACTGGTGCTCTTCGGAAGCAATCCGGCTAGCCAAGCACGACTATATTTCGATACTGCACAAGGCGTTGCATCCACTGCTTAGAGTGAGGCGAGGCGAACATAATATAAGCTCAATTCTGACACTTCCAGTTTTATTCCTCTTCATCCATTAAGGAGGTGTTCTGATAGACTTCTATTACAGGGAAGGACACGTTGAGACTTGTTAAGACTACGGAGTCATCTGGCCCAAGCGTATAGAGCGTCCAGAAACCGTTCTTTTCGCGACGGACTATCTCAACGATTGGAGACTCGGTGCTTACAAGCAGGTACTCTTGAATGGTTGGGCTGGAGCGATAGTGTAAAGATTTCTTTCCACGATCACGGGCTTCTGTTGTAGGGGAAAGTACTTCTACAACCAGAGTTGGATAGTGGATAGCTTCTTTCGCTCTTCTATCGCGTGGATCACAACTTACGGTGATATCAGGGCAGACACGGTAGTTTTCCGATAATTCTACATAGAGGTCTGAGTTATAGACAATGCAGCGGCGTCCTTGGAGTAAGTTGCCAAGAATTCTTCCAATATTGTGCCCTATAATTGAGTGATCGGGGCTTCCCCCTGTCATCATATAAACAGAGCCATCGAGGTATTCATAGCGATGGGCAGGATCGCTCTCTAAGAGGGCAATGTATTCTTCACGGCTTTTTCGTTCCGGGAGTTCGTTAGGATGTACTGCCATAGATTGTTTCTTTCCTGCATTGTCTGTGAATCGAAAACAGATGTGTAGATATCGGTTTTATTATAACATAGGATGGCAGCGCAAAAGGGAGGTCGGTAGTGTTACCGACCTCCCCCTGGGTTTTAGCTGAAACGACTTTAGATGATCCTGTTCGAGCGAATCCTGGGATGGGTTGTTGGGAACGAGATAGTGTCGATGGGTATCACGAACGGACCGCCTGGAGTTGTCTGGGCAGGAGTGTAGCCCATGCCAGTGATAGTGTTATGGCTGATCAAGTCATTGTTACCAACGTCGTCGATGCCAGCCTGGTAGCCGGTGAAGATGTGGCCGTTGGCGTCAGTGTAGCTACTCGTGTTGGTCACGGCGTTGTTGCTGATGGTATTGTTCAAAGCCTTATCGTAGGTTTTCTGCGAGGCTTGAGCATTGCAGGCGGCGTTATAATTGGTGAGGTAGATACCAACGTCGTTATTTGATAGGACGTTTCCTTCCACCTCCACGCCAATGCTCAGGGGGTCGCCGCAGCCACCGAAAACGAGAATACCACCAGAGGATGCATTAGGAGCTGTACCGGTGTAGGAGTTGTCCGCGACGAAGTTGCTCTCCACCATAGCAACGGCACCCCGTGAAATCTGTATGCCATTCTGTGCAGTGATGTTTCCAAGTGCGGTATTTCGTCCGGCACCTTTAACTGTGCTCTTGGTGATATTGGACTTTGAACCGGGGCCATCGACGGTAATACCGTTCTTCTGGTAGCCGGTAACGGTGGTTTTCGTGATCGTGGCGTGACCAACGAAATTTTCGACGAGGAAGTTACTAAAGTCCGCAGTCGGCCAGTATTCGCGACCAACCTGGATAGCGACGCCGAACTGGCAGCCATATAGACCAGGATTGCTGTCACGAATGTCTGTAACATGGTCGCCTTTGAGCGTTGCCGTACCGCGTGCGATGACCAACACACCGTACTCTTCATCGGCACAGCCACCATTGCCCGGCAACGGCCCGGTGATGTTCAGGTTGACGATATTGGCATTTGAGCCTGCGCCCCATACAACGACAATAGCCTGTGGCAGGAACAGATTATCGCTGGTGAACTGAGGTGGTAAGCGCGATGCGGTGGGCGGAAATACAGCAGGCGACTGGATAGTTGCCTCGTTGACGCCCGTCAACGTGATGGCCTTCGTGATAACCACCTGTTCGGTATAAGGTGTGGTATCGCAGAGATAGACGGTATCACCTTTGCTGGCTGCATCTACCGCGGCCTGTACAGAATTGTAGCCTGGATCCGTGCAGCTGGTATTGGAGCCGGCGCTGGGACTATGGTTCACATAGAGCGTGTTGCTCATTGCCGCGTGCGCCTTGAAAGGTTCTTTAACGGCAATAATTCCGACTAGCATCGCCAGCAATGCGATGGTAGTTCCAATGAAGAATAGTACTCCTCGCATACGAAAAGAACGAAACATAGACATCCCCCCCTAAGAAAAATAGTTGCAGTCTAAGATTGAATTTCCAATCAACATGTGTAGATCAATCTCTTTTCATTTAACTCTACAGAGGTGATGAGAAAGGTAGTGGGTTAGTGATGATTGAGTTATGAATCGGGCAATGTGGTTGTAGTTTTGACACCTTATTGGAGCATAAGCAAGCAGGAATACTATGAAACATTGCTTATAGGCAGAGTATTTTTACTGTGCCTATAAGCAATCTCATTGGGTGACATGCTGGCTATGCATCAGGGATTCTTCGCTGCGGCTCAGAATGACAAATAACAATAAGCAATCTCATTGGGTGACATGCTGGCTATGCATCGCTATGATTATCTTACTGCCTTTCTGGGTCTTTCTCCTGGCGTTGGAGCCAATGCGGGGCGCACCTCGATCTGGTGCAAAGCCTCCGCAATCGCACGTTGCAGTTGTGGATCAATATTGTGGACGAAATCCTGGGGAGCGATATCGACCTCGATGTCGGGGTCGGTGCCGTAGTTTTCCACCTCCCAGCCCACGTCCTTGAACCAGAAAGCCGCCTCTGGTTGGGTAGTCACGGTGCCATCAACCAATCTATGATGGGGATTGATACCGATGACGCCACCCCAGGTGCGCATGCCGACTAATGGCCCCAGCCCCATCAGTTTGAAACTGTGGCTGAAGATATCGCCATCCGAGCCTGCATGCTCATTGGTCAGGGTGACCATGGGGCCGCGTGGCGACTCTGGCGGATAGGGTTCTGATTGGCTCCAGCGCGTGAAATCATAGCCGATGCGCCGCCGTGCCAGTTTCTCCAACAGCAGAGCAGAAACGTGTCCACCACGGTTCCACCGAACGTCCACGAGTAATGCTGGATAATCATACTCCGCCAGGTAGCTGCGATGAAATTCCGCGTAGCCGTTTGGCCCCATATCAGGCACATGGATATAGCCGACACGCTCCTGCGAAACCTCGTGAACCGTGCGACGATTGCCCTCCACCCACTCGCGATAGCGGGCAGGGGCCTCATCCGACAAGGCTTTGACGGTAATCACACGGGTCTCTTTACTCTCTGCCTCTTCAATGGTGAGTTGTACTTCATTATCCGCCTGATTGACTAGCAGTTCCTGCGGGCTGCGCTTTGCCCCAACGCGCTGACCATTCACGGCCAAGACAGCATCCCCCGCGAAAACATTCAGGCCGGGACTGGTGAGCGGTGACGTTGTCTGGCTATCCGATGGATCGCCCTTGACGATGTGGGCAATGCGATAACGGTCAGTTTCCGCGTCATAGTTCCAATCTACACCGAGGAAACCCTGCCAGTACTGCGGCCCATGTCGATATTCTCCCCCTTGTTCATAGGCATGGGAGGTATTCAGCTCTCCCTGGAGTTCCCAGAAGAGATCGGAGAGATCCGAGCGCGAACTGACACGCTCAACGAGGGGAGCGTACTGCGCGTAGATGGCATCCCAGTCAATACCCGACATGTCTTCGACCCAGAAATGCTCACGCTGTAGCCGCCATGCCTCGGCAAACATTTGCTTCCACTCCGCCGCCGGTTGCACCGAAACCTTCACACGATGCAGATCAAGCCAGCCGCTTTCGCGACCAGGGCGATCATTGTTCTCCGACTTAGACGGCTTCTCTCCAGCTTTCACCACACGCAAACGGTGGCTGTTGCGATACAGCAAGGTTTTGCTATCACGCGAGACAGTAAAATCAGTGACCCCATCGATGATCGACTCACTCTTGTAGGCCCCAAAATCATAACTATCAATGCGCCCTTTTATCTCAGGGTTGATAAGGGGTAGTTCGAGCGTTCCCTCAACAGGATGTGATAAGAAGAGCACTTTGCCCTTGATGCCTTGCACCTTCTCATATTGGCCTTCCGCGACCGGGAAAGGCAGTACGCGTGAGGTAATATCCGCCAGGTCAATCACCATTGTGGGTGGCGGTGTAGATGTCGCCTCTTGCTCTTCACCCGTTTCCTCACTATCACTTTGCTGTGCCTTTTCCGCTGTTTTCTCCTGCTCCTTGTCTTTATTCTTGCCTTTCTCGCCTGGAGCCTTCGGTTCCGCGATGAAAGGGGAGCGCAAAGTGCTTTGCAGCGTGATCGCGTAGGGTTTTACGCCTCGTGGGAACGCCAGGTCGAATTGCAGGTTATCATAGACTGGATTGAAGATGCGATACCCCAGGAAGTAGAGGTACTTTCCTTCGGGATCGAAGGATGGTGAAACATCACGCAGGACAGGCTCGGTCACGAAATGCGTTGCGCCGCTTTCCACGTTACACAGTTTGATGGCTGTTTTCTGGGAGGTGAAGGAAAATCCATAGGCCAGCCAGCGTCCATCCGGCGACCAGTCAATTCCTTGTATGTTGCCATAATCGCTGCGGTCAAGGACACGAGCTTCACCTGTTTCGAGATTCACGACGAGGAGTTCGTTACGATGATTGGTGATAGCCACCATGTCATCGGTAGGCGAGGTAGCCATCTTCACAACGCGCCCAAACTCGATGTCGGCAAATGTTTTCAGTTCACCGGAGTCTTCGGGAGCAAAGACGACCAAACCCTCGCGTCCCGTTGCATCATTGACGGCAACCAGGCGCTTGCCATCGTTGAGCCAATCCAGGAAGCGATAGCGCACTCCATCGAGTTCTCCATGTTGGAGAACTGGCCCTTCCCAGTTACCCATGGAGAAGGCTTTGCCACGCGTCGTAAGTGCTACCGTATAGCCTTGAGGATGGAGTGCGTAGCTATCCAGGTACCTTCCTGCCGGAACGAATTTACGATTGCGCTGTGTGCGTATACTTGGTATCTCGACAGTCAGATGGTGCGTGCTGTCACTGGCGGGATCAAACAGGTACAGTTCCGCGCCCGCGTGATAGACCAGGTGCTGCCCATCGCTCGAAAGATGGCGTGCATAGAAATCCTGGTGATCGGTATAGCGACGAAGGTCTTCACCTGTAGGTAGACAGGAATAGACATTGCCAACTCCCTCGTGGTCAGAGATGAAGTAGATACGCTCACCAACCCAGCAGGGATCAGCGATATTGCCATTGAGATGAAGCAAGCGTTGAAATGTACCGCTGTCGGTCATATCACACCACAGATGGCCTACCCTGCCGCCGCGGTAGCGTTTCTGATGTGACATTTCACGCACGTTAATATTGCGGCCAATGACAACGCCGCCATGTGGTCCATATGAAATGGCGTTTGCCATGCCAACGGGAAGTTGACGCGGTTGTCCACCTTTGGGGCTGATGGCATAGATGACCTCGAAGCGTTCGGCAAACTGTCCGGCATTGCTGGCATAGAGTATTTCCGCGCCATCAGGTGACCACCCTAAGACACGGCAAGAAGCCGATTGAAACGTCAAGCGTTGAGCAATGTCGCCATCGGCTGGCATCACATATACTTCGCCAGGACCCTCTTCATAGCCAACGAAAGCCAGTTGTGTACCATCCGGCGAAAAACGCGGATAGTTCACTTTGCCTACACCCGCTGTGAGACGCTCCGCTCGCCCACCCACACTCGATAGTAACCATAGATCATCCTCGGAAACGAACACGATGCGATCCTGGTGGATGGCTGGAAAGCGCACATATCCCTGAGACGACATATTTTCTCCTTTATGCATGAGGCTATTTGTGAGTATTCATTACAGATAGATTACCACGACACAGATAGATTACCACGACAGTTCGATTACCAGGGCGACCGCAAGGGATCGCCCCTACTATATACGCAGAACGTGCGCTACAGGTATCGTAGTATAGTAGGGGCGATCCCTTGCGGTCACCTTGGACAATGTTGCAGCATTAGCAATAATCTACAGTCCTTTAGCAGAAGTTGCCTGGCTGCGTCTACTTCTCGCGTGTGCTAGTCCGCGACGTGCAGCACAATTCTTCCGCGGCCATGACCATTCTCGCTCAGTTTATGGGCCTGGGGAGCTTCGCTTAAGAGGAACGTTTTCTCGATAGCTACTTTCACTTGCCCCTCGTCAATCAACTGCGCAAAGGTGTGCAAGAGTTCGCTGGAGACACTAGCCGAAAACCTGGCAACATGTACATCACGCTCCCGTGCTTTCTCTTCAGATGGCTGGCCCGCGATTGTCACCAGGGTTCCACTGCGTTTCACCGCTTGCAATGAAGAGTCAAGCGTTTTTGCGCCTACTGTATCAAACACAAGATCGACGTCATGCACAACGGTTTCAACCGGCGTGGTTGTATAATCAACAACGATTTCAGCACCTAATGAACGCACAAAGTCCACATTGGAGCTTGAGGCTGTGCCAATCACATGCGCTCCCTTCCAACGGGCGAACTGGACCACGAACGAGCCGACTCCGCCAGCAGCACCTTGAATCAGGACATGTTGGTCAGCTTGTAGATTACCATGATCAAAGAGACCCTGCCAGGCAGTTGTCGCCCCTACGGGTATGGCGGCAGCTTCATCAAAACTCAGCGTCTTTGGTTTGAGCGCGATGGTCCCCACGGGAGCCGTGACATACTCGGCGTATGTCCCTTTTGCGCTCTGGCCGAAAACCGCCTGTCCTTTCTGGAAGGAGGTTACACCAGGGCCAACCTCTTCCACTATGCCAGCAAAGTCTAAGCCAAGGGTATAAGGAAAGGGTATCGGTCGAAAGTCTTTCATCCAACCCGCACGAATTTTCCAGTCTACGGGGTTGACCCCGGCTGCATGCACGCGAACAAGCACTTCGCCCGCCTGCGGTTCTGGACGCTGCACCTGTTCAAGTTTGAGCTGTTCCGGCCCTCCATAATTGTGGATGTATATGACCTGTGAGGTTTGTGTGGACATGATAGAAGTAATCCTCTTTTCTGTGTGGTTATGTATTTACGGCGTACCTCTTATATTGCATTCGTTACTTCATTTTTGGAAGCGGGAAATACTGTAGCATCGTATGCTCTATGGCGGGGTGTTGTCAAGCAGAAGACCTCTTTGTCAGACATGTGGAGAGAAGGCTTCCCGTGAGCGGACTGGAGAGCGGTTCTGCCTGTCATCCTGAGCGCAGCGAAGGATCTCTGCGCCCGGCGAGCCAGATCCTTCGCTGCGCTCAGGATGACAGCTCTTATCTCCACATGTCTGCCTCTTTGTTGCTATTCTATTTTCTAGATGATAGATTATAATCGTGCCTTCGTTGCCGCGTTCCGCTGTGAGCGGAAGCTGTAAGGAAGCTATGTACCATTTAATGATTGCTGTTTGTGGTGATAAACTGTTGCGCTGATGCTATGTTGTGCAGTTGTCGGCAGTTTCACCTATATTTTGCGAGGAGGAAAGAAAGAAAGACTATGCCACAAGTTGAACGTCGCGCCCAGGTTACCTGGGAAGGGAATCTTATACAAGGTCATGGCACTATTGTGAATACCAGCAGTGGTGCGCTCAAAGATCTCCCGATCACATGGGCTTCACGTACCGAGCGACCAGATGGTAAGACCAGCCCGGAAGAGATGATTGCCGCCGCACACGCCGAGTGCTACGCGATGGGACTCGCGAACGGCCTTGCTACGAGTGGAACGCCGTCCACGAAACTACAAGTTGATGCCGTCTGTACCCTGGAACTCAGTGCCAGTGGGCCTAAGATTCGCTCTATGGATCTCACTGTGCACGGCAATGTGCCTGGGCTTGATGCAGCTGCATTTGAGAAAGCGGCGCAAGCGGCAGACCAGGGCTGTCCAGTTTCCAATGCGCTGCGCAATAACGTTGCCATCAGCGTGCATGCACAGTTGGAAAATTCATAAGGTTAGCTGTGGATGGGATGACCTTCTATGGCAGAGGGTCATCCCATCCTGGTATTTACGCTGCAATGGTCTGGGAATTATTAGCATGGAGATCGTATTTTTTCTGCGGAAGGAAGAGCGAAACGGCAGTAGCAAAGGCCATAATTTTTGATAGCACGTTAAGAGCAATTGGTAGGGGAGCTGCCGGATATGCAAAGCCAAACAATGCCCACACCGCGAAGAGCAAAAACATTCCCGCCAAAAGGAACAGGGTATATCGCGACATCTTCATTACAGGTGATAACATGAGCATCGCAAAACTTGAGATCTCAACCAGAAAGAGAGGGAAAAAGAAGAGCAAGGTAAACAGTATTTCAGGAGCGGGAGGATACGTTCGCCACATCACGATGAGATCGAAGGGGAGTTCGAATATCATCGGCGCAGCTATTGTCCCAACAATGGCACTCCCAATGGCGACCCAGAACCCGCGACGGCTTGCCAGGTACGCTATAACGAGAAAGGCAACTATTCCTGATGTCTCTGTAATGGGAGTGATGGGGTTCACCGGTCCAGTTAAATGACCCACCTGCTGATACAGCGTAAGCACGTAGATGATAACCGCAACAAAGAAAGTTGTCAAAGACAACAACCATATCACGACGATAGAAACGCCAAGAAACTTTCCAGGTCTTTTGACTTCTATTGGATGATGTAATCGAATGGCTAAGAAAATCAAAACGCCCGTGACGATCAACAGGACTACCGCTAATAGGAGGGAGCTGCTCCCTACATAGGGACTCCAAGTTCCCGATTGAGTCATGGTTACCTCCATACTCTGCTTATTTCTTGGCGGGAGTTTCAGGCATATGTTGAGCAGTTGGTGGGTTGATCAATGGGTAGAAGTTGATCGACCAGCCCATGCCAAAGGCATGCGGAACCAGCACACGCGGCGTATGCTTGTTCCAGAACGTTTCGCGCAGGCGTTCGATGGTTGGTCGGCGAAAATCGTAGGGGATGCCATAGAGTGTTCCGTGCCATGTCCGCTCTGCTGGCGGTATTTGCAATTGCTCGCGGATAGCTAACCCCATCAATGCCGCGAGCCCGATGAGCACCATCACGTCGCCCGGTGTGAGCTGCTTCTTCTTACCCTTTGCCATGTTCTTTTTCTCCTTTGCGCTGTCAAACAGCCATCGTTCAGGCTATTATCTTTTTCTCTCCTCTTTTCGCCAGGAGAAGAAAATCGTTATATAGCAATACGCTATGTAGAAAGATAACATATTGCTATCTCCTTTGTCAAGGAGTGGAACATGAGAAGCCAGGGGTCTGTGAATGATTCCTGACACCCACCAGGGGCGTCACTACATCTCAACATACTGCCCTTTCAAGAAGATATTTGGAGAGAAGAGTTCCCGTGAGCAGACGTGAGAGAGGTCCTGTCATGCTGAGCGCAGCGAAGCATCTCTGGTCGGCCAGCAGACAGATACTTCGCTGCGCTCAGCATGACAGCCCTTCTCTCCAAATATCTGGGCTGTGACCTCCATTCGTATGCTTTAGATTACCCCCTTTTGGAGGTATCATCTATAGGCCACAGGGTCTATACTGTACTATGTCAGGGTTTTGCACACTTTGACACGATTTCCTCCCTATCGGTCTGGCGTATTTTTCCGATGAAGCGCAGGAACGTGCGCGTCTTTGGGCCTTGTAGGCCCGCGACTGTTAATTGGAGGTGACATTTTGATACCTGGTTCCTTTGATTATGTAGTGGCAAATAGCGTTACAGAAGCTATTGCGCTGTTGGAACAACATGGCGACGAAGCCAAAATCCTCGCTGGCGGGCAAAGTCTGATACCTATCTTGCGATTCCGCCTTGCTGGTCCATCTGTCTTGATTGATATCAACCATATTCCTGATCTGGAGTATATTCAAGAGTCGGATGGCACATTGCACATTGGCGCGTTAACGCGTGAAGCAGAGCTAGATGCTTCTGCTCTCATCCGCAGCCGCTACCCTATTCTGTTAGATACCTCATCGGTGGTGGCTGATCCGGTTGTACGCAACTGGGCCACGGTTGGGGGCAACCTTGCCCATGCTGATCCTGCCAACGATCATCCCGCAACCATGTTAGTTTTGAGGGCGCAGATCGTGGCTGTTGGCCCGGGAGGTCAGCGTCTCATTCCTATTGACGAGTTTTTCGCCGATTCGTCTTTCGAGACCACGCTCCATCCCAATGAACTCTTACAAGAGATCCGCGTGCCAGCACCGGCGGCACGAAGTGGGAGTGCTTATATTAAGCTGGAACGCAAAGTTGGGGATTATGCTATCGCGGGGGTCGCTGCCTCTGTCACGTTGGATGATAGCGGGAATGTGGTACGTGCAGGTATCGCTTTGACCAATGTGGGGCCGACTCCTCTGCGAGCTCGCGATGCCGAACAAGCATTGCTTGGGAAGGCGTTAGATGACGCAAGCATTCACCAGGCGGCTGAACTTGCCGCGGCGGCAGCGCAACCAAGTAGCGATTCACGCGGTTCTGCCGACTACAAACGTGCGATGGTGCGTACACTGACAGTGCGTGCGCTGCGCAAGGCGCAAGGCCGCATTACAGGGGAGGAATAAGGATGAGCAAACATCATATTAACGTCACTATTAACGGAACCGCCTACGAGGATGTGGTCGATGCACGGATGCTGCTTGTGCATTGGCTACGCGACAAATTGGGCTTGACGGGCACGCATATTGGTTGTGATACCACCAGTTGTGGGGCTTGCACCATTATCGTGGATGGGAAAGCGACCAAGTCTTGTGCTATGTTCGCGGTGCAGGCAAATGGGCGTCAGTTAATGACCGTTGAAGGTCTGGAGCAGAACGACAAGCTTCATCCATTGCAGGAAGGTTTCCACGAGGAACATGCCTTGCAATGTGGTTATTGCACACCAGGGATGATGATGACGAGCCTGGCCCTTTTGCAGCGCAATCCCCATCCCAGCGAGCATGAGATTCGCGTGGGCATTTCCGGCAATCTTTGTCGCTGCACGGGTTATGTCAATATCGTCAAAGCCATTCAGTATGCGGCAGAGAAAATGCAGGTAGATGAGCAAGTTCCGGTGGGTGCCGGCGAAGGAGGCGAGTGATGGCGACCGAGACATTTAAACATGGCTTAGGAGAATCCTACAAGCGCAAGGAAGATGCTCGCTTCATTCGTGGGCAGGGAAATTATGTCGATGACGTGCAACTCAAAAACATGCTTTACGGTGATATTGTGCGCAGTCCCTATGCCCACGCGCTGATCAAAAATGTTGATATTAGCAAGGCACTGGAGGTACCCGGTGTTGTGGCGGTTATTACGGGGAAAGACCTGGCGGCGGCTGGGTTGGCCTGGATGCCTACCCTTTCTGCTGATACGCAGGCGGTGCTGGCACTGGAAAAAGTTCATTTCCAGATGCAGGAAGTTGCCTTCGTCGTTGCCACCAGCCGTTATGCTGCCGCCGATGGGGCTGCTGCCGTCGAGGTTGACTACGAGCCACTCCCCGTACTCGTTGACCCCAAGAAGGCATTGCTACCCGATGCGCCATTGTTGCGCCCCGATAAGAAGGACAGACAGCCCACAAACCAGATTTATCACTGGGAAACAGGCGATCGCGCAGGAACAGAGGCGGCCTTTGTCGAGGCCGCAGCGAATGGCATCGTCGTCGAGCAGGATATGTTCATCCCGCGTATTCATCCCGCGCCTATTGAGACGTGTGGCTGTGTAGCGGACTTCAATAAAACCACGGGCAAACTCACCGTCTGGATGACATCGCAAGCACCGCATGCACACCGTACCCTCTTCGCGATTGTGGCCGGTTTGCCGGAGCATCGTATTCGCATTATCTCACCGGATGTTGGTGGTGGCTTTGGCAACAAGGTACCGATCTATCCAGGCTACGTGTGCGCGGTCGTTGCGTCGCTGACAACGGGAAAACCTGTCAAGTGGATTGAAGACCGCACGGAGAACTTGAGCAGTACGGGCTTTGGTCGCGACTACCACATCAAGGCAGAGCTTGCCGCCGATAAGGATGGTACAGTGCAGGCTTTACGTGTCCATACGTTAGCCGATCATGGCGCATTTGATGCGGCAGCACAGCCGACCAAATTTCCCGCTGGTCTTTTCCACATTTGCACAGGCTCGTATGATTTTAAGCACGCGTTTGTCGATGTAGATGCCGTCCATACGAATAAGGCTCCCGGTGGGATTGCCTATCGTTGCTCATTCCGTGTGACGGAGGCATCTTATCTGATCGAGCGTATGATGGATACGCTGGCACATGAGATGGGGAAAGACCCGGCAGATTTGCGGCTGCAAAACTTTATTCAGCCTGAAGCGTTCCCCTATCGTTCTGCTCTCGACTGGACCTATGATAGCGGCAACTATGAGGCGGCACTGCGGTTGGCAATGAAAAATATCGACTACGAAGGGCTACGCCGCGAGCAGTTAGAGAAGCGAGCGCGTGGTGAGTTGATGGGCATTGGCATCTCCTCTTTTACCGAAATCGTTGGTGCTGGCCCTGGCAAGCATTTTGACATCGCGGGCATCCAAATGTTCGATAGTTGTGAGATACGTGTCCATCCTACTGGCAAGATTCTTGCCCGCATCGGCGTGCAGACGCAAGGGCAGGGACACGAAACAACCTTTGCGCAGATAATAGCTGCCGAGCTGGGTATGTCGCCAGATGATATCGATGTCGAGCATGGCGACACGGATACCGCTCCTTATGGATTGGGAACGTATGCCAGTCGTAGTACGCCTGTAGCGGGGGCGGCGACTTCGTTGGCGGCACGCAAGGTGCGTGATAAAGCTAAGAAGATCGCGGCCTATCTGCTTGAGGTGGGTGAAGAGGACCTTGAGTGGGAGCCAGGACGTTTCTTCGTCAAGGGAGCTCCTGGTAAAGGGAAAACGATCCAGGAACTGGCTTTCGCGGCCTATACCAACTGCCCGCCGTATCTGGAGCCGGGCCTGGAGGCGGTGAATTACTATGATCCGCCCAACCTGACCTATCCTTTCGGCAGCTACATCTGTGTGGTGGATATCGACCGTGGCACTGGGCAGGTGAATATTCGCCGCTTTATGGCGGTGGATGACTGCGGCGTAATCATCAATCCGATGGTAGTTGAGGGGCAGATTCACGGTGGTCTGACGCAAGGACTGGCACCAGCGATGTACGAGGAGATAACGTTTGACGATAATGGGAACATTACGGGCAGTAACTTCCAGGACTATCTGATCCCCACCTCGATGGAGACGCCACACTGGGAGACTGACAAGACGGTAACACCTTCTCCACATCATCCCATTGGGGCAAAAGGCGTAGGTGAGTCACCCACAGTTGGTGCGCCACAAGCGATTGTTAATGCTGTTGTTGACGCGCTGGCTCATGTTGGTGTGCGACACATCGACATTCCGCTCACTCCCATGAAGGTGTGGAATGTCCTTAAAGAAAAAGGGTTGGCGGCTGATTAGTCATAATTGAGTGAGATTGCAGCAGGCATCCCGTGAGGGATGCCTGCTGCAATCTCACTCAATTATGCATGACCTTTCTCAGGAGAGAACTATGTCTAATGCTCTAATTGATCTGGCTTACCAACTGGCGCATACGGGGGAATCGTTTGTGCTGGCAACAGTGGTGTGGTGTGAAAGGCCGACTTCCGCTAAACCTGGAGCACAGGCTATTATTCAAGCCGATGGGCAGATAACAGGTTGGATTGGTGGGAGTTGCACGCAAGGTGTTGTGTTGCGCGAAGCCGCCCGCCTGTTACGTGATGGGGGAGAGCCAGAACCCTATCTTATGCGTATAGGTGCATCTGACATGGGCGTGGCACGCAGCGATGTACGCGTCTTTCCGATGGCTTGTGCCAGCGGCGGAGCAGTGGATATCTATATGGAACCTCATCTTCCTCAGCCCAGGCTTTTGTTGGTTGGTGAATCGCCGGTTATTGACGCGCTCAGTCGATTAGCAGCGGTACTCAATTTCGCTGTATCGCAGCTACTGAATGATGACTTGAGTAAGGTGCAGCTAACTGAACAGACATACACTATTGTCGCTACGCATGGGCTATATGATGAAGAGGTGCTAGCGCAGGTTTTACGGAGCCCGGCTCGCTACGTTGGGATGGTTGGTAGCCGCAAACGTGCGGAAGCGTGCCGCGTTTACTTACGTTCTGTTGGTTTAACAGAGGCCCAAATCGCACGTCTGCGTACACCTGTCGGGCTTGATCTGGGGGCGATCACGCCTGAAGAAATCGCGGCCAGCATTCTGGCGGAACTCGTGCTTGTGCGTCGTCGTGGCTTGCCGCGAGAAGAGAACAGTACGTCGGCTGCTATAGAAGAAGAGACGCGGGTTGAAGAAAACGTAAGCGCGGTTAGCGGGACTGCTGTTGATCCTGTCTGTGGTATGGACGTGGAGATAGCTAATGCGCGGCACCATAGCAGGCTTGCTGAGCAGGACTATTATTTCTGCTGTCCCGCTTGTAAACGATTGTTTGAAAGCAATCCACAAGCCTATCTCGTTCCGCAGCAGTAGAGCTAAAGCATACGTTTCCCAGAGCGACCGCGAGAGGGCACGTTTCCCAGGGCGACCGCGAGGGTCGCCCCTACTATATTACGTCGCTTGTATTACGAGTAATACGTGTATAGTAGGGGCGACCTCGCGGTCCTTGCACGGGTAGGGTTTTTGCACCGTCTGGTTCCTCGCCTTGTCATTCTGAGCGCAGCGAAGAATCTCCCGTGCCGCCAGTCATGCTCCTTCCTATGGCTCACTCATGTCTTGCCAGTCGGATGGCTGGCCTCGATCTAGGCCACCTTCTTTGTCCGCCGCCAGCCCTTGATGCACTTCTCTCGTGCCAGAGCTGCCTGCACCTCAGACGTTTCTTCAAAGGAGATCAGGCGTGTCACATGATCGTTGCTGGGAAAGCCTGCTGCCAGATGGTGTTGGTGTTCAGACAGGCGTCTCTGTCAATGATTGGTCACCCCTGTGGAGAGGGTTTTTGAGTGATTCGCCAGGAGAGAGGCAGAGGAGTGTTTCATCAGCTTCTGCCCCTTCTCTCTTTGTCGCCTTGTTGCGTTACCGCCTGCCATTCTTCGCTGCGCTCAGAATGACATTTCCAAACGGAGATTCTTCGCTGCGCTCAGCATGACAGGTTCTGGAATTGGGCAGTGCCAAAAACCTACCCGTGCAAGCCCTTGCGGTCGCCCTGGTTGTTTGGTTTGCGCCTCAATTTGCTACTACTCATCTGTTCGCTGTGGTGAATCTGTAGTATAATCGTTGGCAGGAAGTTTTGTGAAAGGAGGGGTTTATGAACCATCTCACTTTTAGCCCAGCGGAACGTGGATTGGCGTTGTTAGCGGGCGTGTTTAACCTGCTGGTAGGGTTGGCTTTTTTCTTCCTGCCGGAACTCAATTTGCCTGTGTGGCCAACGCCTATGCCGATCCTTATGGATCGGTTTATTGGTGCGATCATTATTGGTAATGGTGTGGGCGCGATCTACCTCGCAACGGAAAGAGAGTGGGCGCGTGTGCGTCCGTTAGCTATTGTAGCGGCTGTGTATGGGACGCTTGTCGCGCTGGCTTTGCTCTATCATTTGTTGGGACTCCATGCTGCTCCTATTTTTTGGTTTTATTTCTTGTTTGATGTCCCATTCTTGATTGTTTTTTACGCGCTCTTTATTTATCATGATATTGCTCCTCGTATGAGGCGTGGCCGCAAATAAATTGAAGCGGCGAGGCTTACCTCTCGCCAGTTTCCCTTGGAGTTACTGTGCAAGCACCATTCGCTGATCCGCTTTTAGGGCTAGATATCCTAAATAAAGCGTTGCCACTGGTCGGCCGCGAGACTGAAATGCAAATGATGCGCTATTTGCTGAATACTGTTGCGCTTAATCTGCCGACGGGGCCGAGGGCGATGACGATCAGTGGTGAGATAGGGGTGGGCAAGTCGCGCTTACTGGCGGAAATGTATGGCGAAGCACGGCGACTCGGCTTTCGCATCCTGGAAGGACGTACCTACGAGTCGGGCAGTATGTTTCCTTTCCTGCCCTTTATTGAAGCATTGCGACCCGTTTTGCGTTCATCTACTCCAGAGCAACTGCAACACTATTTAGGGCTTGCTGCAACAGGCGATGGATACAGCGACGATGAGAACGATAGCAATGAACAGAGCAGTAATGCGCTCGCTACAGAGATTATTTCCCTGGTTGGGATGCCCCTTGTTGCTGCTTTAGCACGCCTTTTTCCCGAACTTCCTAAGATGGTAGGGGTCAGGATAGTAGCGGAAGTACACTCGCCTGAGCAGGAGAAATTTCGTTTGCTTGATGCAATTGCCACCTTATTAGAGCGTATTGCCGAGGATCAACCTGTCTTGGTGGGTATTGATAACCTGCAATGGGCGGATAGTGCCAGCCTGGAACTGACTATGTACCTGACTGTGCGGCTGCATAGTAGCCGCGTGGCCCTGGTTGGCGCGACGCGGCCGCCCAATACGCAGAGTACACAGGTGGAGGACAGCGAGCGCGTCGTTTCGGTTAAAGCTGCGATGACGGCAACTAAAATACTGGGCGACCTGATGCGCCAGGGTCTGCTAATGCTTTTACCACTATCTCCGTTGGATACTGGAGCTACTGTGCAGCACATTCACGCGCTCCTGCCGGGTACGTTGTCAGCAAGCATTGAGCAGAGTTTGCTACACCGGGCAGAGGGCAATCCTTTTTTCCTGGAAGAATTAGTACGCATGCTGACGCTCAAACACCAGCTTGTCCTGCACGGGAACACCTGGCTTGCCACGAAAAATATTGGTACGGAACTACCTGGAAGTATCACGCTAGCGGTAGGCCAACGGCTGGAAGGATTGAGTTCAGCGTGCCGGGAGACATTGCGTGTTGCCGCTCACTTTGGCCGAACTTTTCCATTGGAGGCGTTACTGTGCGTGCTTGCGTCAGACGAGGATGGTCACGATGGATTGGCGGCGATTGAGGAAGCTACGCAAGCGGCGGTTATTGTGCTTGCTCCGACTGATGAAACGAAGGGGAATGAGCTAGATGGCGATTGGCTGGATAATGCCAACGATTCAATTTCTACTGCGCAGTTAGCTCCTGCGCTTTACATGTTTTGCCAGGGAATTGTGCAAGAGGTTCTGCACGCGGAAGTGCCGAAGCACAAGATACGTGCGCTACATAGTGCGATTGGTACAGCGTTGGAAGAAACCTATGGACAGGCGGCACCTGCCTATGCAGCAGAACTGGCGCGTCATTATGCGCTGGGTGGGAACAATGCAGCGTCACTGCGTTGGAGCTTATTGGCAGGAGAAAATGCGGTGCGTCAGCAGGCCCATCGCGAGGCAATTGGTCACTTTCGTATGGTGGTGCGACTACTGGCGGCTGGAGAGACTGGTGAGGGTATTGCTAACGTCCCTTCGTTGGCACAACTCGCTATCACTATTGGCGATCTGTGGTTTAAGCTGGGAGAGCTTGAGTTGGCGGCTGCTTCCTTCCAAAAAGCGTTAGAGCGATTGCAGAACGTGGAGCAAAATGGTGTAGAGGCAGAGACAGCAGTGCCGCTACAGGTAGCACAGGCTAATCGACTCATCGCTGATGTCTACCGTATGCAAGCGAAATACGATCAGGCTCTGGCACATCTGCAAGCGGCGCGGGCCGCACTTGATACGGGTGCATTCAAGGGACAGGTTATTGCTGGGCAAGTAGCGGTTGTACCATGGTTTGCCGGACGCAGCTTTTCCAACGGTGGTAATGCTTTGACACTCGAACGAGTAAGTACTGCCGAGCGTATTTTGCTTTTGCAAGCCATGGCAACGCTGAATATTTTGCTGTATCGTGCGCAAGAGGCAGAAACCGCGCTGTGGCAATCGCATCAATTGGCAGTGCAGAGTGGCGATAGGGGGAGCCAGGCCTTCGCGCTCCATCTCATAGGGTGGCTGCGTGGTTGGGGCGTGCATATTCACGAGGCTATTCGGCTCCAGGAGCAGGCGCACGCGCTCTATATCGCTATTGGCGACCCTTTCCGCGCCGCGTTGGGTGAGCAAGGACTGGGCATCATTTATCAGGCCCTGGGAGAGATGGAGCGTGCGCACCTCTATACTTCGCGAGGCTTTGAACGGGCGCGTCGCTATGGGGTGCGTTATGTTTATGGGCTGTTGCACCTGAATTTTGGTATCCTTGCTCTGGCACAAGGCGATTGGGCCAAGAGCGAGTATCACTTACAGGAGGCCATGCAAGAGGCTGAATTTACCAATAATATACGGCTCAAACCGCTTGTGATGATGGCGCAGGCTTCGCTGCTCTTCCGGCTTGGACGGTGGCAGGAAGCGGAACACTATTTCCGGTCTGGCAGCGAGGCGGCCGTCAATACGGAATGGTATCCGGGGGCGTTAGCATTGTATGGACACTTTCTGGCTGTCACTGGACGGCGCAGTGCTGCCCGTACACAGTTAGACAAGGCGGCAGATTATCCTGAATCGCCTGGCTATGGCGGTGATTTCTATATTCCATTCATTGCTGAAGGCTATCTGCACCTGGATGCTAATGAGCGTGCTGCTACCTACATTGAACGTATTCGTGATTTGCGCGGTTTTATGTACTATAGTCTCGCGGTTGATCGTGTGTTGGGAGTGGTTGCGACGCGTGCGGGCGACTGGCAGATGGCGGAACAAGCTTTTGAAGATGGTCTGGCTCTCTGCCAACGCGCTAATAATCAGCCAGAGGAGGGCATGATCCTCTATGAACAGGCGCGTGCAGTCTTGATGCAGAGTGGCACGCAACCGCAAGCCGTGCAGCGGGTCGATGTGCTGTGTCAGCGGGCACGTACACTGTTTTTACAGTATGATATGCAGCGTTCCGTTGACCTGGTGGATACGTTGCAAGAGGGCATGCGACAACTGGAACAACGCGAAAATGCCATGACCAACCGACAGATAAAATCTGCGCCGGATATCCATGTACATATGCAAGAACGTGATGCGGTACACGCGGAATATCACCTTGATCTCAGCTTGACGAAGCGAGAATTGGAGGTGTTGCGGTTGGTGGCGGAAGGACATACTGATCGGGAAGTAGCGGAAACGCTGATTATTAGTCCACGCACCGTCAATCGCCACCTGAGCAATATTTTTGTCAAGATAGATGTGCCTGGCCGGGCTGCCGCCGTGGCTTATGCGATTCGGCAGGGGTTGGTTTAGGGAGTGATGTCCTATCTACATTCCTACTCGCGGCTTATAGTGGCTTTAGACCTCCAACTCCTCAGTCAAACCTATAAGCACTTCCCCGGGGAGGCCCGATAAAACTCTACTTACTTTACCGTCCAACTTTTGAACAGACAGCCAATGTGCATGCCAGCTCTGTTTAACGGTATCTAAATGGGTAATCATGATAATGTGTACAAAAATTCCATGTTGTAGCACATCATCAAGGATACGTTTCACTGCCTCAGCTCGCTCGTCGTCTAATGAAGAGAGTACTTCATCCAGAACGAGAAATTTTACACGCCCTGTTTTAGTAATGGTTTGTGCTTGCTCAGCTAATGCAATGCGTAAACATAAACCAACCAGGGCTTTTTCACCACCTGACAGACGACTAATGGGACGTGCGGAATAACTGGCATCAAGATACTGGAATTCGTCTCTATCAAATTTGACACCCAGAATGGATTGGTCAGTAACGGCGTGCATAAGCAATTCAGTAGTACGTTTCATTACTTCTTCTGCATTGGCTTCGAAGAAGTGCTTTTTAAACTCCTCCAAGTGCTCACGCAAACGTTCCTCTCTATAATATTCTTGGACATAAGTCCTAAAACGGCGATGGTATGACTGTACACTTTCAACGTTCTTCTGAGCTTGTTGCGCAATTAACTGAGCATCTTTCAAAGCCAATTCAGTCTCTTGAAGTTGGCTGCGCAACTCGATGTCTTTCTGGTGAGCCTTTATTAGTAAGTCTTTGGCCGATTGCAAATTTTCTGGGTTATAATTGAGAGCTCTTTGGTGCTCTAGCAAAACTTGTTTCTCACGATTAAGTTCCTTTTGAGCCTGTTGTTTCTCGTCCAGGCTTCTCTTGAAGAAGGATAACTGTGCATAAGTATCTGCCTGTGTCTTGAGCACGCTTGCCTGTTTGTTCAAATTATGCAGTTTTTCTCGCAATGTGACTTCTACTTGAGCATTTGGAATGTTTTCTCCCAACGCTAGCCAAGCGTGCTGACTCGCAAGAAATTGACTATGCATCTCTTTACGCTGTATGATCAGCGTATCCCTAGTTGAGACTTTCTTTTCAATATCAACAACGTTTTTCTGTAGTTGATCGTAGTCATTCTCCGCCTTTTTCTTCTCCTGCTCCCATTGTTTCCGCCTGCCGTCAATACTCTGCTTTTGTTGTAGTAGTTCATCTTGTCTGTGCTGATGCGTTACATTCAACCAGGTACGCAAATGTTGCATACGGTGTTCTGGAGTATGCTCTACAAAACGCTGATTACATGTTGGGCAACGAGCATCATTTGAACTGCTAGTAAGCAGATTTATAGCTTCTTTAACTTGTTGGGCTTCATGGTCGAGTATTGCGCTTTGCTTATACCATTCTTGGTAGTCTGCTTGCGTTGGATCATTACCACTCAGCATCTCTATGTACCGTTTCGCCCGTTCCGCGTGCTCTTTAGCTTGACGCAATGCTTCATCAATAAGAGTTAGCCCACCTAACTGACCATCAAGGGCACGTAATTGCGACTGAGCTTGTACAAACGTATCATAGCAATTTTTAATAAAGGGGATACGCTCTAATCGTATCTCATAGTTTTTTATAGCTTCCTGCAACTTGTGGTATGTAGCTGAGAGATCAGCATATTGCTCTGTTTGTTGTATAGTATCCTGATACTTTTCTATATCCTGCCTACTTTGCTCTATCTTCCCATCGACATTAGCAATATTTTCTTGAAAAGCATTATGTTTATTTTGGCACTCCTCCAGCTCCTCACAGTCACTGCTTGCCCGTTCAGTTATCACCTGATGTTCTTGCCATTGCTCTTTTAGAGTAAATATCTGCGTCTGCACCGTAGAAACTTCTGCTTCGGTTTCCTGATACCCTCTCTGTCGTTCAGTGATCACTTTTTCTATGATTTTCAATAACTGCTGTGTATATTGTACTTTTGTGTGACTCACACGTGCAGTCTGAAAGCTCCGTAAAAGTCCTCGAGCCCCGGTATCCAAAGATAAGTCATCACAAACGAGATTGCCAAGAGAAATGACGCCACCTTTGACAATCTCGCAACTGTTTGCCTGTAACTCTACTGCCTTGGTAAGAACCTCCAATTGTAAAATTTTCTCAATGATTTGACGACGTTCATTAGCTTTCTCTGTTACCAGTCCAGCTGTATCTCCCTGTAATGCAACATAGGTACGCTCAAACTGCTCGCGAGTAAGCCCCCCTAACAGAGCAATAATACGTGCGGTAACAGATTTTCCGCTATTTGCCCCGCCTTGCACCTGGATGGTATTGTTGATACGCAATTCAGCGGCATTGCCAAAACGAATAATATGTACTTCCTGGTCATCAATAAATAGCTTGCATTCCACACGTACTGGTTCATTGAGAGAATCAGTACGGATATCAAAAATACCTTGTCCACGTTTGGAACTGGGTCCAAATAAAGCATAAGTGAAAGCTTCAATTAAAGTGCTTTTACCAGCTCCATTTAGCCCACTAATGATGGTAAGTCTCGGTTCAAAAGCAATGGTACCTGTTGCCACAAAGCGTCGATAATTCTTTAGTTGCAATGTTAACGCTTGTTGAACCATCGGCTATTCACCTTCCTGTGCATATACAATCTGTAAAATGCGACGTGCCTCTTCGACGCGCTTCATGCCCTCATCTTTATACCAATCACGCTCGGCAGTATCTTTCTCTCTTAGCTCGAGGAAACGCGCCCATTGACGATCTAACGCTGCCCCAGACATAGCTTCACTGATCTTCGAAGAAGCAATACGCTGAAAATTCCAACGAATATCACAACGGCGCACCAATTTGCGTAGTTTTGCAATGGTGGCATGATCAAGTTGCCCCCATAATTGTGGAAGGATATTGTTTACCTCCAACAAAACAATGGCATGGGCTGGAAGTCCATTATGGATTCGTACATGCAAAATATCCATGAGAGTCTTAACATTTTCATGTATCGCATCAATAGGTTCCAAGCGTAAGACTGGACGCGCATCTCTGTTCACCAAGCTCCGTACATCCGCTGGCTCACCTATGTGCAAGCGGACATCCAATGCTCCATGTACAGCATAAGTATCATTGGGGCGTAGAGGATATGTCACGGCCTCACCGAAATTGAGGGCTTCCAAACTTCCCGCATAGAATGCTGGTACATTTTTCAGCGGCTGGTAGCGATGGATATGCCAGTCTCCCAGTGCTACGTAATCCCAACCCCGTTGCAAAACAGCCGGGGGAATGCTATAAGATAAATGATGCAGAGAATTCAATTCGTTCATACCAGAGATACGGCCATGAGTAAGCAACACATTAAGGTATCCAGGAATAGGGTGTAGGCCAGTAAGGTCTGGGTTACCACGCAGCGCACGGTATGGCAGAGCATGAATGGCTAGTTTAGAAATTCGTGCTTGTCTCTCAGATGATCTACATTTCCAGCAATCGCGCAAAACCTCATAGCTACTTCCATTAATAACGTGCGCATTTAATTCTCTGAGAAACGTCGTGGGACTTCCCATAAGTAGTACATTTGCTGTCTCATGGTTCCCATCGACAATGACGACAGGAATGTCATGGATCATCAATGTTCGAATCATCTTAGCAGCAAAACTAACAGCACGCGGATAGGGAACTGACTTATGAAAGAGATCTCCTGCGATGACTACCATATCAACAGAGGGTTGTGCATGGATTAAATCTCTCATCATCCTCCTTACAGTTTCTTCTATATCGACTTCTCGCACATAGCGGCCTACTGCTCGTGCATTTTCAGCCTTAGTAAGGACTAGATCGGTAGGTCCCGTAAATCCTAAATGGATATCAGCAAAGTGAATTAAACGAATTTCACTCATTTCCGTTCCTCTTGATCGTTCTTGAGAGACTCTCAAGTGACCTCTTCGCTCCTGCAAATAGTGGGGAATGTTATAGCTCAAGTCAATGAAGACTTCATAATCGGGCGTATCAAGTCTCCTTGAGCATTACATTCCCACTCTCGGCCTGTACTGGATGGCCTCGGCGATGTGATTGGCCGCGATCATGTCGCTTTCGGCGAGGTCGGCTATCGTGCGTGCCGGTTTGAGGACGCGGTGGTAGGCACGGGCGGAGAGGTGGAGTTGTTGCATGGCGTACTCATGGAGCCATTTCACTGAGCATTGCTACAGCCAGACCAGAAATTCGGCGAAAGCCACTATCATTAGTCACAAAGAGTTCACACCCATTCAACAATGCAGTCGCCACATGGATTGCATCGGGTGTTCTGAAATTCAATGTTGCTCTCAGATTTGCTGCCTCTTCCAGCACAGCCTGTGTAATCGGCATCATCTGCACGTCAGGAGTACGTCGTAGTACCGTGCGGAATGTTGTGGCAGTGATGGTATCACCTACCTTGAGTGGTTTGACCAGTACTTCAAGCAAAGTCAATTCACTAGTGACAACCCTTACCTGTCCACCGCTTACAGTTTGCCAGAGAGTATCGAGGATTGCTCGGTAGGGATCAATCCGCTCAATGCTGTAAATGAAGCAGTTGGCATCCAGGTAGACTATGCCACTGGAGGGCAAGACTAGCGATCCCATGAATCGCGCTCCGCGTGCATATAAGTATCCACTTCTTCAGCGTTCTGAAAAAGCTGGTGTCCCGGCAAAGCAGCCAGAATGTCAATGACATGGTGTTGCTCAACTTGTCCATTGTCTTCAATGGTGACAACAACCGTTGCGTGTTGTCCCGGAATGAGTTCTGGCGTGCTAATTTCAATCCTGCCTCCAGGCAAAACAGTTGTTTGCACTCGTATTTCAGTTGCCATAGCTTCCTCCATTGTTTTCTCGTGCATGGCTGATTATTCATTCGTTCCTTCAATACACCATATCATAAACCTATAGTCATGCCAACTACATATCAAAGTATATCCTTTACTCCTACATCCCCACTCGCGGTCTGTATTGGATGGCTTCGGCGATGTGATTGGCAGCAATCATATCGCTCCCCGCCAAATCCGCAATGGTGCGTGCCAGTTTCAAGACGCGGTGGTAGGCACGGGCGGAGAGGTGAAGTTGTTGCATGGCGGCTTTGAGCAGTTTTTCACCGGAGGGGTCGGTTTGGCAGAAGTCGCGCACTTCGGTTGGCCCCATTTCGGTGTTGCAGGTGGTGGGTGTGCCTTTGAAACGGTCGAGCTGGCGGGTACGGGCCGCTTGCACACGTTGGCGGATGGTTTCGGATTTCTCGACATTGCGCTTATCGGCTAGCTTCTCGTAATCGACGCGAGGTACCTCGACATGGATGTCGATGCGATCTAATAATGGGCCACTGATGCGCTTCTGGTAACGAGCAATGGCGGTAGCCGAGCAGGTACATTCTTTGACGGGATCGCCGTAATAGCCGCAAGGACACGGATTCATCGCGCCAACGAGCATAAAGTTGGCGGGATAGGTGATGGTACCCTGGGCACGCGAGATGGTGACTACTTTATCCTCCAAGGGTTGGCGCAATACTTCCAGGACGGTCTGCCCGAATTCGGGGAGCTCATCCAGGAAGAGGACGCCGCGATGCGAGAGACTAATTTCACCGGGACGAGGTATGCGTCCGCCACCAACCAGTCCAGCATGGCTGATGGTGTGATGTGGCGCACGGAAGGGACGTTGCAGCACCAGGGGCATATCGGATGGCAGCATTCCGCTGACACTGTAAATTTTGGTAACGTCTAAAGCCTCTTCAATAATCATACGGGGCAGGATGGAAGGGACAGAACGAGCCAACAGGGTCTTACCTGATCCAGGAGGGCCGCTCATCAAAATATTGTGGCCACCACTGGCTGCCACCTCTAAAGCGCGTTTGACGTGTTCTTGTCCCCGTACAGCGGCCATGTCCTGACCATAGTTGACCTGGTCTAAGGTATCGAGGATACTAGGATCAGGGATATAAGGCTCTATCTTGCGCTCATCATTGAGGTGTGCGATAAGCTGGCCGAGCGTCTCAACGGGATAAATGGTGACGCCGTGCAAGAGGGCCGCTTCCATGGCATCGGAGGCGGGTACAAAGACGGTAGAAACTTTCTTCTCACAGGCAAGGGCCACCATGGGAAGAATACCATTGGTATGGCGAACACTGCCATCGAGGGAAAGCTCACCCAGAAATAGACATTCGTCTATTTGTTTGTCAGGATTAATCTGGCCCGATGCCAACAATACGCCTATGGCTATAGGAAGATCATAAGCGGGGCCTTCTTTGCGGATATCAGCGGGGGCGAGGTTCGCAGTGATACGTTTGTAGGGGAAAAGACCGCCACTGTTCTTGATTGCTGAGCGAACACGCTCTTTTGCTTCATTGACAGCAGCATCGGGCAAGCCAACAATTGTGAAAGCGGCGAGGCCATTTGATAAGTCAACTTCAACTTCGACGAGTGCTCCTTCAAGACCGATGACCGCGCAGCTTTGTACCTTAGCCAACATAGATGTCGGGCCTCCTCAGCATATTTCCAGTGTATTATGCATGAGTTGCAGAGAAAAAGCAAGAGTTCAACTTCTGGAAATCTCTATCCTTACGAATGATATAATAGTGAGGGAAAAATGTAGGGGTCAATTGAGCATGAAAGGAAGCAAACATGGTCACTGATATCAGGCATACACTGGGACAGTCGCTTGGAACTGACTTTTATTTGATGGATGAGCTCTTGACTGAGGAGGATCGCAGTGTGCGCGATAAGGTACGTGCCTTCTGCGACCAGGAGGTCATTCCTATCATCAACGATTATTGGGAACGGGCGGAGTTCCCCTTTGAACTTATACCCAAGATTGCCGCGCTCAACATTTCAGGAGTCGATATCCAGGGGTATGGGAGTCCTGGTTTGAGCGCGATAGCCACTGGTCTCATTATGTTAGAGTTTGCGCGTGGGGATGCTAGTGTCTGCACATTTTTCGGCGTTCACTCCGGTTTGGCTATGCATTCGATCTCGATGCTCGGCTCGGAAGAACAGAAACAACGCTGGCTGCCAGCCATGGCGCGTATGGAAAAGATCGGCGCATTCGGGCTGACCGAACCCGATCATGGTTCGGACGCGGTCGCGCTGGAGACGAAGGCGCATCGTGTTGGCGATGAGTACATTTTGAACGGAGCGAAACGCTGGATTGGGAACGCCTCCTTTGCTGATGTGACGGTTATCTGGGCGCGTGACGATGAAGGCAACGTGGGCGGTTTCCTCGTGGAGAAAGGCACACCTGGTTTTGAGCCAAAGGTGATGACCGGAAAAGTATCCAAACGGGCCGTATGGCAGGCGGATATTACACTCACCGATGTGCATGTACCGGCAGAGAACCGTCTTGCTCTTTCGCGGAGCTTCAAGGACACGGCACTCGTGCTCACTGCCACGCGTTCTGGTGTTGCCTGGGAAGCGGTTGGTCATGCCGTGGCGGCCTATGAGATCGCGCTCACCTATGCCAAGGAGCGTATTCAGTTTGGTAAGCCGCTCGTCAGCTTTCAGATCATCCAGAATAAGCTGGCTTCGATGGTCGCCAGTGTAACCACCATGCAACTCCTGTGCTTGCGGCTTGCGCAACTACAGGAAGAGGGTAAGATGACGGCGGCTATGGCTTCGATGGCGAAAATGAACAATGCTCGTTTGGCTCGTGAGGTCGTTGCTGACGCACGCGAGATGCTTGGTGGCAATGGAATTCTGCTTGAATACCACATTGCTCGTCACCACGCGGACATTGAGGCGGTGTTCACTTACGAGGGAACCGATACGATCCAGTCACTGATTGTGGGACGGGAGATTACCGGGAAACAAGCCTTCTCGCCGCATTAAGCTTGCAGTATAAAAACAAGGGGTCTATGCAACAAGTGTTTTTGCTAGACTCCTTGTGGTATTATGTCGGCGCGGAAGTGCTGTGCGAGAGGCTTTCGACCATCCAGCGGGCTACGGTGGCGTTGATCTCAGCGGGAACGGGTTGTGGCCCTGGTGAGAGTTCTTTATGATGGGCGACCAAATAGGCAAGCGATTGCGCCTGTAGAGCGAAACCAAGATCCATCGTCTCGATGGGATTGCCACCGCCGCCCGCGAGGTTTAGCATCTCACCTTGGGCGAGGAGGGTTATGTGCCTGCCATCGGCAAGGGTGAAGAGTTCGACCCACTCACGGAAGCGTTCGACCGAGGTGGCTCTACTTCTCAAACCAGCGATGTCGATTTCCCATGAGAAGTGACCAGCATTTGCCAGGATGGCTCCATCGGGTAGACGATCAATGGCATCAGAGGTTATGGCTCCCGCTCTGCCCGTGGCGGTGAAGAATACCTCGCCAATGCCCAAGGCTTCCGTAAGTGTTGTGACGCGCATACCGTCCAGAACGGCTTCGAGTGCGCGAATGGAGTCTGGGTCTACGACGGCCACATGACCGCCTAGCTTGCGTAGGCAACGGGCAATGCCACGGCCAACGGAGCCATAGCCAAAGACGACGAAACTCCTGGACTGCACTAACAGGTTTGTCTCACGCATAAATCCCTCGACGATGGTTGGCCCTACGCCATGCTCGTTCTCTATGATGAGTTTAAGGGGACTATCATTGATTACGATGATGGGGAATGAGACGGTTCCGTGCAGTTCTCCCCGTAGACGGTTAGCACCGGTTGTAGTCTCCTCGGTGCCAGCGATGATCCGGCTTTGCTCTGGATGGGCAAGATAGGTTGCGACGAGATCGGCCCCATTATCAAGGAGGAGATGAGGATTATGTGACATTACCTGACGGATATTCTCCTGGTGGCTGGTGCTATCATCTTCCTGCTGTCCATAGACGGTGACTCCCGCGTGACGCAGTGCGGCTGCTACATCGTTCTTCGTGGTGCCAGGACTGCCGGTAATGATCACATTGGCACCGCCAGCTTGCAGGACATAACAGAGTACGGCAGTCTTCGGTTCGACATGCAAGCACATACCGATAGTCAAACCAGCGAAAGGCTTCGTCTCGCTAAACTGTATCCGCAGTCTTTGTAGGAGCTTCTGATGCATTGCGGCCCAGCGAATCTTTTGGGTACCATGGGCTACGAGAGGATCAGGAGGCACGTCTTGATTATCGAGCATAGATTGTTTTCGCTTTCTTATTCCGACTTTACCTTCAATAAGCTTGGGACGAAGGCAACGACCGCCAGGGTGGCGACGATGCAGGCGATGCCGCCGCTGATGACGGAGAGTTCCGGGGTAAAGATGCCAGCTACCATGCCCGATTCAAACTGGCCCAACATGGGGCCACCAGTGACAAACATGGCGTTGACGGCACTGATGCGACCACGGAACTCGTCGGGGGTGGTGAGTTGGATGAGGATACCGCGCAGGATCATGCTGACCATATCAGCGGCACCCGAACCGGCGAGGAAGAGGACTGAGAGCCAGAGCGGGCCTGGCGCAAAACCAAAAGCCACAATAAAGACGCCCCAGGATAGAATGGCAACGATGATAAACAATCCCTGACGCTTGAGGCGACCAATGGGGCCGGTAAGGGGGGTGAGCGCGACGGCACCGATGGAGGTTGCCGCTAACAGTAGTCCTAAACCTTGTGGGCCGATATGCAGAATATCGCTGGCATAGACGGGCAGCAGTGCGCGTGGCGAACCAAAGAAGTTCGCAAAGAAATCGAGGGAGAGGACGGCGAGGATCACTGGATGTTCGCGTAAGAAGTGGATGCCATCCATTAAAGCAGCAATCCCTGGCTGAGCACGCTTCTCAGCAGGGATGCGTGGAATGACCATCAGCAGCAATGAGCCGATCACAACGAAGTATGAGATCACGTCAATCCAGTAGGTATTGGCAACGCCGAGCCAAGCAATGACAAAACCACCCAGGGTGGGGCCAATGATAAAGGTCAATTGCATCATCACCATGTTTCTTGACAATGCATCGGCCATTTGTGCGCGTGGCACGAGCGATGGGACGATGGCCTGACGTGTCGGGAACTCGAAGGAAGAGACACTGGCGGAAATGAGGACGACGGCATAAATAATCCAGAGATTGATGACATTAAAGATAGTGCAAAGGGCCAGCACGGTAGAGGTGGAAGCAAGCGTAACTTCAATAATAAGCAACATCTTGCGTCGGTCGAATGCATCGGCAAAGACACCGCCGATGAGTGAAAACAGGATACGCGGGATGGCTTGCACCAACCCGATGGCACCCAGGGCAATAGCTGAATGGGTCAGGAGATAGACTTGCCAGGCCACGGCCACTACTTGCATCTGCGTTCCAGCCGATGAAACCAACTGTCCATAGAATAACAAGGCAAAATTGCGGTTGCGCAAGACGCTCCATGAGCTGGCACGCTTCTGGGCAGCTACAGGGGGAGCGGGTACAGGGGTAGTGGACTCGGCAAGTTCGTCGGCAAATGTTTCTTTCTGGGGTTCGGTCTTCATTAACAACTCACATCCATGGTAAATGACGGCAATACTTCATAAAGTATACCACGTCAATTATGGTTTGCCGAGATACAAAAGGTACAGAAGACCGCTTGTATTTGCTATTTTATTTGCTGGTTATATGCCGGATGTGACGGGGAGGACAATGATTTCCTGACCAGGTTTCAAGGGGGTCTTCAAACCATTGGGGCCGGTGATCATTTCGTTGTTGACAAAAATCTTGACGTGGGGACGTACATGCCCTTCTTTGGTGCAGAGACGTTCCCAGACTAAAGGATGGAGTTGTTCCAGCACGGTCAGAAGTTGCTCCACAGTATTAGCGCGTATTTGAATCTGGCTTTTGCCTCCACTATAGGCACTCAATGTTGAAGGCAACCGTAGTGTCACTTTTGCTTGATCGTCGTCACTCATGCTTCAGGCACCTTTGTGGAGTTAATTTTCGCGTATAATGTTCCCTTTACAGCTAATGGCTCTCCTGCATCGGGCTGTTATAAAAGAGGGAACACAACACATGTTCTAGTCGAGTTACCCACCTAGTATACTCGTTAGAAACAACGTCCGCAAGAGTGAGTTTTGGTGGGATAGTTAATGGCTATAGGAAATTCATGGAAGCTAAGGTTGATTAGATGGTCGCTCATACTCAGGTTGCATTCAGCAACGGCACAGAGTGATCTCATCTTGATACGCTATCTTATGAGTAGAGCGTAGCCAGGTGACTACATAGTCGTGGAAGTGCCGCCCATTGTGGCACAATCGTACAAGTAAATGATGAGATACAAGCATACATAGATGAAAGGAGCTTATTCTCAATGAACACTGTTCCATCTTCTCTCTTCTCAACGTCAAGCACGAAGACGCCCGTGCGCCGCTTTGCGCGGATCGGCACCCTCGTGCTGGGTAGTCTGTTTGTCCTGAGCATTCTGCTCCAGGTCTTTCTGGCAGGAGGTGGGGTTTTCGTTTCCGCTTCCTGGTGGCCGATGCATGAAACCTTCGGCATGGGAATGAGCCTGCTCCCGTTGGCATTCTTGCTGTTGGCATGGATAGGGCAACTTGGGCGGCAATCTCTCTGGCTCAGTGGCCTGGCCTTCGTGCTGGTCGTACTCCAGACGTTCTTGATTACGCTTCCTGGCACGCTCGGTGTGCCGCTGCTAGCGGCACTGCATGTGGTTAACGCCCTGGTCATCTTTGGGCTGGCCGTGTGGCTGACACAGAGCGCGTGGCAAGGTGTCCGCAGCGACAGGCGGACGGTGTAAACTCAGAAACGGAACACCTGGTGGAGGAGTGTGGAGCTCCTCCACCAAGGCAGGAAGAAAATATCTTCAGAATGGAACCTGGGAGGATGGTATCGCGAAGGACTTGCAAGAGGCTGGTGCGCCAATCGTGAAGGCTCAGCTGAGCGGCAACAACCAGCAAACAATTGGCTCATTCATGGCTACCAGAACCCCCACCAGGACAAGCACAAGGCCCCCTCATCCACCGCCACGTCCGCCCCTTGTCCCTACACACATCGCCACGCCATCGCCTCTTTCTCAAAAACCTATTGGGATACGCTTTACACACGTTAGCACGCCATCGCCTCTTTCCCAAAAATCTATTTGGATACGCTTGGTGGGTTAGAACCATGGAGGATTTCAATAGCCTCGCTTATTGATGATACGGTGATTGCTCCTGCTGATAGCAAGGCTTGCAACAATTTTAGTCCGGTGCCGCCTGTATAATCTTGGGAGGCCATGATAGTGCTGATGGTTGGTAGTTGGTCGCTAACAGATGTATCTTTTGGTAGAGAGGGGGTAAGCAAGAGCACGGAGAGACCACGTTGGGCGGCGATGACTGCTTCTTGCAGGAGGGCAAGGTTGCCGGAGCCAATGGGCATGGGGCAGATAACCAGGTGCTTTACCCGGGACAGGCTGTTATGTACCTGTTCCAGGGCGGTAGAGGAAATGGGAGTGTAGGGTTGTTCGGTAATCACTGTAGAGGCGAGACGCAGGGCCAGGGTGTGGTCACTATCGCCGATGTTGAGCGCACCAGCCACAAATGGTATATGGGCATCGGCGAGAGCACGCATCAGCACTTCACCGGAACCACCGCCAGCCATGACATGTACAGCGGGATACATGTGTTGCTCTTGTTCCTGTGCTATAGACACATTACTCGGCGGCAACACACTGAGGTGTTCGGCACCGCGCAGGATACCTACCTGGACGTTCACGCCGTATACGCGGCCCAGTAGTCCAGGTTCCAAGACTTCCGCTGGCCCTGCATCAGCAACAATGCCGCGCTGAAAGAGCATGAGCCGGGGGAAATAGCGAGCGGCGAGATTGAGATCGTGCATAGCGGCAATCACTGTGACGCCGCGCTCTTTGTTCAGGCGTTGCACCAATTCCAGCGTTTCAATCTGATATTTTATGTCAAGATGGGACGTTGGTTCATCCAGCAGTAGTAGTTTGGGTTCCTGGGCCAGAGCCATGGCAATCATGACACGTTGCCGTTCGCCGCCGCTCAACTGGTTAAAGATGCGAGACGCGAGGGGAGCGATGCCGGAGGCTTGCATGGCTTCCTGCACGATAGCGTGATCGCGCTTGCTCTGTGTGCCAAAGAAATTGACGAAGGGGGTGCGTCCCAGGCTGACCATGTGTTCGGCGGTAAAGGCAAAAGGCATGTGTAGCTCCTGGGGAACGACGGCGATGCGTTGAGCGGCACCGCGCCTGCCCCATTGTGGTAGTGCGCGTCCCTCCAAAAGAATCTCGCCCTCTTGAGGACGAAGCACACCACTGAGCAAGCGCAAGAGCGTCGTTTTGCCAGAACCATTTGGCCCCAGCAAGCCAACCATTTCCCCTGCTTGTACCTGCAAATGCACATCGTAGAGTAATGGCTGTTGCCCATAGCCAAAGGTGAGACCAAGCACGGTCAAGAGTGGTGCCTCAGCAGAGGCAGGAACGTGAGCGTCTGATTGTATATCAGGCTTGTCGGAATTTACCATCGGTAATCTCGCTTACTACCGCGCAGCAGGAATAAGAAAAATGGTGCGCCTACGAGGGCGGTGAAGACGCCCACGGGTAACACGGCTGGGGCAATCACGACACGCGCTAACAGATCGGCGAGCGTTAAGAAAATGGCACCGCCCAGGGCGGAGGCTGGTAATAATAGGCGATGGCGTGGCCCAAGGAGTAGACGCATAGCGTGAGGCGTGACCAGGCCGACAAAGCCGATGAGGCCGCTAATGGAGACGGCGGCGGCTGTCAATAGCGAACCCAGGGCGATGATGAGCAATTTGCGCAACTCGACATGTAGCCCTAAGTGAGCCGCCTCCTCTTCACCGAGAGCGAAGGCGTCGAGCACGCCGGAGAGCATAAAAGAGCAGAGGATACCAACCAACACAATAATCGCCACGACAATGATAGGTGGCCAACTGGTAACGGCAATGCCGCCGGAGAGCCAGTTAAAAAGAGCCTGTATGCCAAATTGCGCATGGGGGCTGAGCGTGAGAATGAGTGTCTGGAAAGCCACCAGCACCGCGTTGATGACCACTCCAGCCAGGAGGAGCGTGACGACCGGAGTTTGCCCATCGGTACGGGCGATGGCGTAGACCAGGAAGACGGTGAGCATCGCACCTACGAACGCGAGTAGGGGAGTCAATGAGAACAAGGTGCCAAAGACGGTATCAAAGGGCAGGATAAAGGCGATGGCCGCTCCTAAAGCCGCGCCAGAGGAGGTGCCGATGAGGAATGGGTCGGCCAGCGGGTTGCGCAACATGCCTTGAAAGAGGACACCGGCGACGGCCAAGGCTGCACCAACGAGGGCTGCACCGATGACTACAGGCATACGCACTTGCCAGACGATGAGTTCCGCCGTGGGGTTCCAACTCCGTGCGAAATGGAACAGGTGCGTGCCATTCAAGAGGATGCGGGCAATCGTGCCAAGCGGGATGGGCGTTGAGCCAAAGCTCACGGCAATGACGATGAGGAACAGCAGGAGTAGGCCCAAGATGAGTAGCATGATGGGTGATGGCAACTGCTGTAGTAGTTGCAGAGCTTTACGTTGTTCTATTGGTGTGTTGTGCGTAGCAATTTTCATGATTTTTTCTTTTGTGGGATGGGAACGGGCCGATACATCGGCGATGGCGGCGATAAATCGCGCCCTACGGTTCACCTGCTATCCCACATATGTAACATTTATATGGACGCGGTACAATACGCGGGTAACGCGCCGGGGAATTTGTCGGGATGGATAATTTGTGCCAGGCATTGTAGCCCTTCTACCAGTCGTGGGCCGGGACGTCCGACGACATTGGGATTGATGCGATAGACGTGGTGCGCTTGTAGGGCAGCAATGCCACCCCAGTTTGGCCGCTTGTAGACAGCGGCAACGTTGCCACCATAGAGCGGGTCTTCGGTGATGATGATGTATTGCGGGTTCGCGCTAATGACCGCTTCATCTGTCACTTGTGGAAAACCTCCGCCGCTGGTATTGTTGTGGAAGATATTTTGCGCGTTGGCGTCCTGCAAGAGTTCATCCCCAAAGGAGCCGCCGCCAAAGACATACGGCTTTCCCACGGTGCTATCGTCCAACTCAATCATCGCGGTAGAGGCGGTGGTACCAGCCACGGATGATTTGATCTGTTTGATCTGCTGTTGCAACTGGTTGACAACGCCTGTCGCGGTACTTTGCGTGGCGGTGAGTCGTCCAACGATGAGGATTTCTTGCAGAATTTGTGTCAGGTTGGCCGAGGGGAGATCGACTACATGCAGGCCAAGATTGGTTAGTTGGGAGTCATACAGTTTGGTGTCCTGCCCGTAGCTGAGCACAAGATCGGGTTTCAGCGCGACGATTTGCTCGACATTGTATTTGCCGTTGGCGTCGGAGACTTTGGGTGACGATGTTAGAGTGGTGGGATAGTTGGTGTAGTAGTCAATGCCGATCACTTTGTTAGCCAGGTGCAGTGCGCCAAGCATCTCACTGGTACTGGGGGTTAAGGAGACGATGTGCTGGGGAGCCGTTGTGGGAAAGACGATTGGCGTGCCATAGGCGTCCAGTGCTACAGTAGGTGTAAGGGTTGGAGCAAGCGTGGCAGGAGTCCCTGTTGTGGTTGGGCTGCTACCACAGGCGGCTACCAGTAGTAAGAAAGGTAGCAGGAACAAAGCGAATAGACGAGAAGAGATGACATGGGAGCGCAATAGAGAACACATGGGTTTTTCCTCCGAGACGTTCTAACGCCCGTTATCACCTCGCGTGGATGGGATGGAGATCAACCAAAGACAAGTACAAGCGGTTGGCGTGAAGATTGGCCTCACGGTGACTGGCGATGTCTCGGTAGCTCGCTCCTCTAACGCGAAGGAACAGAAGCTCACAACTACGCGGTGAATGCACAGCGGTAGTTGTCATTCTTTGCACCGGGCAGGTCTCCTGACTCCTGGCTGCAAACGCTTCTTATCTGGCCTTCCCATCCACGAGGGCAATGAATGTATGTATGCTTTACCTGTTGTGGAAAGTGGCGTATTGGCTCCTGGTTAAAGCACGTCTGCTGTGCTTATGCAAGAGGATAAGTTGCTCACCAGTTACAGTAGCGCGACTGCGTCGGAGTTGCACCGACTTCCCTATTCTGCCTGATCTTGTGATTCAGGCCACCCGATGCTAACAGCACATTTGCTGTCACTATGGGTAGTATACTGAAACGTGTTATACAATGTCAACCAAATTTTTTGGTCAGGGATATATAAGTTTGTTGTGGATGCAATAATGAGGTTTAACACATTCATGCGGATATTACATAACCGGGACGGGCCGATCAATCGGCGATGGGCACGATGAATCGGCCCCTACTACACTGTCAACCTCCATGTGACAAGCCGCCTCCGGCGGCGGAAAAGGGAGGGAATCTAGGGCACAGCCCGAGTATTCCCTGTCCCCCGGACAGGGTGCCGTCAAGGGGCTGCGGTCCCTTGCATCCCTGCTTTGACACAGATATGTGGAGAGAAGGGCTGTCATTCTGAGCGCAGAAGCCGAAGCCCTGAGTGAAACGAAGGGGAAGAATCTCTGGTGGGCCAGCAGACAGATTCTTCGCTGCGCTCAGAATGACAGCCAGGACCCCTCTCCAGTCCGCTCACGGGAAGCCTTCTCTCCACATATCTGGCTTTGACACATGGAGGTTGACAGAGCACTACGATGGTTGCATTAGTGTGCTCCTATATCCCGTTGACTGACCTTATGGACAGTTGACAAGAGTTGTGTAGAGGATGATACTATCAGTAAAAGCAAGAACGCGCTGGAGCGCGTCTGACTAAAGGATACATAGTAGATGGCAATTGAAAAAGATTTTTTTCGGCAGGTGGCGGGTCAATTTGCTACGGGGGTCACGGTGGTGACAGCGCAGTGCCAGGGAAAGCCGGCAGGGATTACGGTGAATGCATTCTCCTCGGTTTCGCTTGAGCCGCCATTGGTATTAGTTTGTATCGATCTTATTAGTAACACGTTGCCTTTTATTCGCGAAAGTGGTGCCTTTGCCATCAATATTCTCACGAATGAACAAGAGCATCTTTCACGCTGCTTTGCTACTACCAGCGAGGAACGGTACGAAAATTTCTGTCACGCCGGTTTTCATACGGCAGCCACCGGTAGTCCCATCATTGATGATGTGCTCGCCTTCATAGATACGCGCCTGGTGGCAGAATATCCGGGGGGAGATCATGTGATCTTTCTTGGTGAAGTGATGGCGATGGGAACTGAAGGACAGGTTGCCTTTGCGCACGAAGCAGACGAGGCGAACGCGACGTTGATCGAGGATCACTATAGTGGGACGGAGGAAGACAAAGCCCCATTGGCGTATTATCGCGGAAAATATCGTCACCTTACGAGTACCTACCTCAAACCTAGCCTGGCAAAATGACGCAAAAGACACAGGGGGCATTCGCAATCCAGGAGATAGAGACACTTCAGCAATGTATACGCGCCTGTCGATTGTGTCAGGAACATGGTTATATTCCTGTGGCACATCCTATTGTTAGTGGGCGAGCCAGTGACCGCATCCTGGTTATTGGGCAGGCACCGGGGCATCGTTCTATCAAAAAAGACCTGCCGTTCAGTGGGCCAGGTGGAGGTATTCTGCAAAAGTGGTTAGAGCAGGCAGGTTTTCCGCGCGGTTATCTCCATGAACATACGTACCTCAGTTCTCTAACAAGGTGTGATCCGGGGCGCAATCCTCGTGGCAATGGGGATCGACGTCCATCACCGCCGGAAGTGGCTCTGTGCCGACCATATCTTGAGGCAGAATTACGTATACTGCGTCCCAAAGTGGTCTTGCTGGTGGGAACGATGGCGATAGAGGCTTTTTTTGGCAAAGTGCGGTTAGAACAGATTATTGGCACATACGAGGAGCGCGACGGGACGCTGTATCTGCCCTTGCCTCATCCATCGGGCGTGAGTCGTTGGTTGAACGATCCCGCGCACCAACTGCTCCATCAGAAGGCGTTGGAACACCTGGCAGCATGGCGGCTAGCTTACGAATTATAGTATAGGATTGAGCATAGGACAAAATTCTTGCGTTGTTGTCCTATGCTTGTGAAGTGTTCGCTGACTTATCAGTAGTGGCAGGATACTGATATGTGTTGTCTTGAGCAGCCTTCATGCGGTAATCATGCACTCCTTTTTTCAGGGTGCCGAGTGCAAGGGTGGCGCAGGTGGGACGAGTCATGACGAGTTCACGCCCTAGCTGTTCTACCAGGTCCTCGAAACTCATCTGCTCAATCTCTTCCGCCGTCATGCCTTGCGTAATTTCTGTGACATAAGATGCGGCGGCACGGCTAATAGTGCAACCCTCACCTTCCCAGTTCACGGCCTCTACTTTGCCATCTTTCCCAAAGCGGGCTTGCATAGTGATAACGTCGGCGCAGCCGGGATTGCCGCCGCTCAAGCTGACGTCGGGATTGTCCAACGGCCCATTGTTGCGCGGGTTTTCATAGTGATCCATTAGAAATTCGATTGCTTCTTGTCGATCCATTAAAGGTGCTCCACTTGTAGAGAAGTATGGTCATGTGTTGGCTGCTGTCCTGGTAGTCAAGGGTGTCAGGGCGGCAGCCAATACATGACTATGAGAAGTTATTTTTCGATAGGTGCGCGTACCAGGTTGCCCCATTCTGTCCAGGAGCCATCATAATTACGTACACGCGGATAGCCGAGCAAACGTGTCAACACGAACCAGGTGTGGGCTGAACGCTCACCAATGCGGCAATAGGTGATGACGTCTTGATCGGGGGTAATATTTTTGCCGACATAAATCTGGCGCAGGTCCTCTACCGATTTGAATGTGCCGTCGGGATTAGCGGCCAGGGCCCAGGGAATACTCATTGCGCCAGGGATGTGACCACCACGTTGGGCACCCTCTTGCGGGTAGTTGACCATGTGCAACAATTCGCCGCTGTATTCCTGGGGAGAGCGCACGTCAATCAGACCACGGGCGGGATTTTTCAGGCCGCTGGCAACGTCGTCACGGAAGGCGCGGATTGACTCATCCGCGGGTTGTGCATGATAGGTTGTGGCCTCGAAATGAGGAACTTCCTTCGTCATGGGCAGGTGCTCGGTCTCCCATTTCAGTCGCCCACCGTTCATGATCTTCAAGTTCTTGTGACCATACATGGTGAACAACCAGTAGGAGTAGCAAGCATACCAGTTATTTTTATCGCCATAGAGGATAATGGTGGTATCGTTGCTGACGCCCCATTGGCTCATCAACTGCTCAAAGCCTTTCTGGTTGATGAAGTCGCGATTGACCTTGTCCTGCACATCGACATGCCAGTCGAGTTTCACTGCGCCGGGGATGTGGCCGACCTCGTACAGCAGGACGTCTTCGTCGGCCTCGATCAAACGAACATTGTTGTCGTTGAGGTGGTCGGCGACCCAGGTTGTCTCTACCAAGACCTCTGGATGGACATAGCCGGACGCGTTGGTATTGGTGTCCGACGCTGTTGTTTCTGTTCCAGACATTTACAAAGTCCTTCCTAAAATATGATTTGCTAGCAAACGTACTGTTTGCATTACCTTTGATAACAAAGTTGATCTGATTTATATTCTACTCCGTGACTCGGAATTAGACAAGAGGCAAATTTGGGGGTTTGGGGATGCTTGCTGGCTATGAAGGAAATGCTCATTGCGTTTCTGAGCGAGGATGAAAGATTTTGGGCGTACGTCTCTGATCAGAGTAATTCGCCAGAAATCGCTGGTGAGATTTCTTCAGGGATATCGCTGCTTATACAGAGCTATCATCAGCGATAGACTGCAAATCAAATGAAGCAAAATAGTCAAGCAGAGGGCGATGGGCGAAAATATACTCTTTTCCCACCTTACGGAGCAAGTTACAATCAACTAGATAATCAAGGAAGCGGATATAGTTCCAGGGTATATAGCCACTACTACTAAGAAGCAAGCGCAAGACGAGGAGGCGAATATATTTATTCCCTCCACTTATTAGAATCATAAACACTGCCATTTCTCCGCCGAGGGATTTTATAATGATGAGCAGTCCGACAAATACGGTGCTGAATGTAGATTCTGACCAGATGAATAGCCCACTTAATCCACTACTGATTAAGCCGATTAGCCCAACAAGTAATGCACAAGTCAGTGCTAATAACAAGCTACCGAGCAGCAATGTTAGTAAGAATCCAAAAAATCCTATTAGCACACTATTTAAGGCATAAGCCCATAAACCTTGAAAAGGTTTGGCTGGAGCATATTCCTGCAACATTTCACCGGATAATACGGTGCCTAGTAATACAGTAAAACCTCCAATCATACCACCCACTAATCCACTTACCAGACCTAGTATTAACCCACCTACTAACCCAACCATTGGCCCATTTGCTTGCCAATAAAGAAGCCACCCAATTATTCCGGCTGCCAGCCCAACAATCAACCCACCCGCCAGACCAAAGATCAGGTTGCGCCATATACCCGGTTCAAGTTGAGTAACCGACTCAATCAGATTGAACGCTACACTTCTGCTTAAGGAGAAGAGAAATAAACCTTCAATAACGCCTATTAAGCCACCTATTAAACCATCGCTCAAAGCAACAGGCAGCCCACCATCAAATAGTCCAGAAAGCCCACTGATCAGCGCAAAGATAAGCCCTCCAATCAGGCAAGTAAGTAATAGTGAAATTAGATTATAGAGCAAACGAGACGATCTACCTAAAAACCAATTCGACTCTGTATCCTCCAAGCAGAAAGAGGTACGATTATGCTTCGATAACCAAACAAGATAGCGTATAGTTTGCTGAAAAGAGTAGGATTTAGCAGTCTGCGATTGGATCATAGACTCGATGTAAGCAGTTGTTATTTGTTGTTGAGTTATTAAGGAGCTTGTTAATGGAGGCTCAAAAGCTAGTCCTTCTTGATTAGAATGTGACAACATGGTAAGGTTTTGTGGTAATGCGGCCAGTTGCAGTAAATCTAGGTCTTTATGAATTGCTACATGTAGATCGGCAACAGGCTCACGTAAACCAGAAAGATAGTCATCTATTTGTTGTGGTGCGAATGGTTTTAAGGTGACAGTACCAAGTAAGTGCAAGCGTTCATTTTGAGCGAGGTACGCATCACTCTCGCAACATACAACAACGTTTTTTTTATCGATGCTTGCTTCTATATAAAGGTTAATATATTCTATGCATGTTTTTCGATAGTTTTCTGGCACTTCATCTAGATTGTCAAGCAATGGCAACAATTGATAGGTATAGACCCATTTCTTACCAAGATACTGAGGTATCAGGTACTGATCACGCAACTCTTCTACTAACCAGAGGTCGATGGTCTTGCGCTTTTTTGCCCAATGCGAGAGATTGAATACCACAGGTATGGGATAATTATTTTCAAGGCTAGCACGGTCTAGAAGCTCTCGAGCCAGTTCTAACAACAGTGTTGTTTTACCGACGCCATGTGATCCAAGTATTAGGAGTTTTCCACCTGCATTTTCGTAAGCCTGGGCGGCACTCGTGACAGATTTTATCATCTGATTTGTTCGTTTAGTGATTCTTTTCCTTTTTAGCTCTACGCTTAACGCTGGCATTATGAACAATGAACCGTGAAGTGAAGGTTCCAATACCCCTTTGATCCAGAAAGCTTTCACTGTTTCAATTAACTGCCGTCGTTGCATACCTTTCCGCTTTGTCAACTTCGTCTTACGGTATTGGAGGAGAATGAAAACAATCAATACAATGGTTGTCCCCAGAAATATTATCCAAGGGTATTGAAGGCTGATTACAAGCATCGCAAGTGCAGGCACACGATTCATTCCAAGTGAAAGATTACCAAGAATACTACTGAGTACCGAGAGGAGTCCCATGATTATGATAATAAGAGTGAGGGATAACCTTGGTTTCGTAATAACTTGTTTCATATTACATCATCTTCCATATTTGTACAGTCCGATCATAACCACCCGAAGCGATTCGTGTACCATCTGGAGACCAGGCGACACAATGTACCCGATCGGTATGGCCTTCATAATAGAGTGCATCCCCACCACCAAGTGCATTCCATACCTGTACAGTATGGTCTTCAGGGCCGCTAGAGGAGTTATTATCGTGGCCACCGCCAGAAGCAATGTATTGTCCATCAGGGGACCATGTAATACTATCTACGATAGCTGTATGACCCTCATAGACGTTAACCGTATCACCTAAAGAAATAGAATCTGAATAAAAAAAAGACCATACACGCACCTTAGAATCTCGACCAGCAGAAGCAATGTATTGTCCATCGGGAGACCAGGCAACAGCATAGACTTCGTCAGTATGTTCCTCATAAGTAAACTGTCGCTGTGCTGTAGAGGCCTCCCATACTTGAACTGTATTATCACTACAGGTCGAGGCGATATATTTTCCGTTGGGTGACCAGGCTACCTGCCAAACGCTGGCTCCGTGACTACAAATGCGTAAAGGAGGATATTTTTTTGTGAGATCCCATTTTTTAGTAGCATCCCATATATAGGCACGACAATCATTGCAACCTGTAGCAATATATCTGCCATCAGGTGACCACTTTACACTATGTACATCATCTCTATGATTTTGATAGGTTTGGACAAGATTGCCCATTGTATCCCATATCTGGAGGGTCTTATCATCACTACCTGAAGCAAGATAGTTACCATTAGGAGACCATGCAACACTACCCACTGCTCCCTTTGGCGAGGGAAGACATTGTAAAACATGCATACCATCATTTGCATCACACATATCAATTTGACGATTACTATCTGAAGAGGCAATGCGTCTGCTATCAGGTGACCAAGCAATGCCTAAAACGGGCCCTGCGCTCTCATGACCAAGATAGGTGAAGATGGAAACACCATGAGGGGAAAACAGATGTAAGTTTTGGGTACTTTCCCACCATTTGATACTGTCAAATGAAACCGATAGAGAGATGATACCTCCTATAGCACCACCTAAAAATGTACGCCGTGTAAGACGTTGATCGTTAGAGAGGGTGATCTCGTTTTGTTTAAGCACCCTTTCTCCCTGCTCAAGTCGCTCTTGTTGTTCCTGGCTGATTCTAATAAAATTTCGCTGTTCGGGGGTTAATTCGGAAGGGTGTTCATTCAACCACTGAAGTGCCTGCGTCAGATCCTCACCTCTTACAAGCTTGTATGCTGGACGATTTGCCTGCATCCAACTGCGAACATCCTTTTCAAATTCCTGTCGCCAAGCCAGAAAGTCTCTATCTTGGGTTAGCCAGGACTTCAGTTGTTGCCATTGCGTTATCAGAACATCATGGATAATCTCCACTGTTTCTTGTTTGCTCACTGGATCAAAATCTGTAATAAGGAGATGATGATTAGTTAGATGGTGTACAATCCAATTAACTTCTTCTATTTCATAGGCGTTGTGATAAAGCGAAGCTATAGGAATACGAAGGCGACTATTATGCAGCCCCAAGTCTTTATAACCGACGTAGACGAGATCAGTTAAAATACGACGCGCTTTACGCTGTTTTTCCGGGTTTGCCAATTCCGGACTAAAAAAAGCATCGTCAGCCCAACGTGTCAAACCTCCTTTGACTCCTCTAATCTCTTCATAATCCTTGCGTGTTAACTCTCCATTTTTCCGACGGTTCCATAGTTCGGTCAGTGCAAATTCAAGTAGCGGTAGGATTGTGCTGGACGCACCGTATTGCTCATTCGTTGATAATGGAATAGCTTCTGTCGCATCAACAACGATGGTTTCAACCAAGCCTCTTTCAAAGCGTAGCCCAGCTTTTATAGCGGGAGTTTGCACAATGGTCGTTACATCTTCACGAGAAAGAGATAGAGGTATATTCACCTGGCTTTGTTCCAGCCAGTCCACCAGAATGTCCTGCTGCACAAACTGCAAATAAAAATCGTTTCGCATCACCGCGATGATAGTAATAGGAAAAGGGGAACCCAGAATATGTCTCAAAGTCGAGGCAAAGCTTTTGCATACATCATCAGTACACATAGACAGAAGTTCTTCAAACTGATCGATTACAAGGACCAACCTCTTTGCTTCAGGATATTGAGCAAACCACGCTTGTATCGCTTTTGTAGGATTCTCCGGCTCAATTGCTAAGCCTTTTTCTGCTAATTGTTTGAAAGGATCATCCAAAGGGCGAATAATGATAATACTCCACTGGGCACTATCGTCTATTTTGCCTTGTTTCAGTTTAGTGACTAATCCAGCTCGTACTACAGACGATTTCCCGCTTCCCGACGGGCCTAAAACAGACAGAAAGCGCGTATTTTGCTGCTTCAATCTATCAAGCATTCTCTCAACAAAAGCTTCTCGTCCGAAAAAGTATTTTACATGTTTCTGATCCTCAGTAAATATTTCTAGACCGCGATAGGGGCATTCTAGCGAAAATTTTAATAGAGGACAGGCCTCTTGCAATAGCTCTACAGGGGTGAAAAAGGCTGTTTCCGTTTGTCTGCCATCGGGGTCAGAAGGTACACGAAGTGCCGCATCTTTTATCTTGATAGACTTATAGCCAATAATACTGCTGACCATTCCAACAACGGCTTCTCGCGAATCATCCCATAAAGGAGCACCACTAAAGCCCTTAGAAACCTGGAAACTGCTGCCTTGCAAAATAGGAATATTCCCCTCCGCACCTGTTCCGAGAATTTTGCTTTCACCCCATAAACCGTCTACTGGCTTGCTCTCAGGAAAGCCAAATGAAGTTAATGTTTGTCCTTGTGTATTAAAGGAGCTGCCAAGAGGAAGTGAAATAACGCCTTCAGGAAGTTTTTCCTCTGCTACATGTAAGATCGCAATATCCTGGGCGTCAGAATCGCGCCAATATTCAAGCTCTACAATAGCGTGTCCTTGTTGCTTCGTAGCATGCCAGAAAAAGCTAACTTTTCCACCACGCTCTACTTCAGCAGCTTCAACCACATGGGCGCATGTTGCAATGTATCCCTCAGAGGAGACTACAAAGCCAGTACCCACGGTTGATTCATTGTCTGAACCAAGAATTCGAATAATACCTTTTGTAAAATCAACACTCATACTACTACGAACCCTTCGTTGAAGTACCATCCTGCTGAGTGTTTCTGGGCTCTCGTTTCCAGGTCAATCTGATATTGTAATTTGCCTCACTTGTAACCTTGGCGACAGCAAAATTTCCTTCGACAGTAGCCTTCAGTCCAAAAGTGCATTCAGCCTCACTAGGAAGGACAGGCATCTGGCTCACTGTATGGATAAAGGCATTAGAGTTATAGAGTAGCATGTGTTCTAACGTTCCCTCCAAGGTAGCTCCAACGGAGGCAATAGTATCTCCTGCCTTTTTGAAGACATTGGCGGCTTTCTGTACTCCGCCATGCTGGGAAACTTGTCCTTCTTCCACTTCTACTAGAATGTGAGTAGTGCCATCCCCAGAATCATATTGAACATAATCTGACATCTTTCCCTCCTTAAGTCACAAAACGCGTATTAGCGTTTACTAACTGCAAGATACCAGGTTTGAAGTGTCTTTAGCTTCTTCTTCAAAGTAAGTGATTGTACAATAAATTTGATAATGGAAGTATTGACAATATTTCCATTTTTACATAACCTAGTAAATATAGATACAGCCTCTGCCGCTACTTTGATAAGGTTACATTAATCATTGTCTATTGTCAAGCATGCTCATCCACTCATTTAAAATACACACCATTTTTGGATGACCATTCTACATTTTTACTGTCGCTCCTTGCAACTTTGCCTTATACGGGGATTGTGCTAACGCCAAAGTCATCTTCTCGCGAACACTTCTCCTCCACCAGAGTGATAGATGTGACAAAATAGAGAGAGAACGTATGAAAGCTCGCGTCCTATAATTTTGATTATGCTACTAAATTCATAGTTAGATTGGGAAAGGAAAGCATGTTAGAGACAATGATACCGGCGGGATTGGAACGTCGCACGGAAGATTATCGACTTATTACGGGGCATGCCCAGTATGTGGATGATGTGAGGCTGGCGGAGGGGCGACCCGCGATTTTGCATATGGCGGTGGTACGTAGCCCTTATGCTCATGCTGAGGTGAAGGATATTCGGCTCGAGGCGGCAAGGGCGCACGCGGGTGTTGTGGGAGCTTTTGCCAGCGCGGAACTGGTGAGCGATATGCGCCCGATGGAATCTATTCCCTTGCCTGGACTGAAGAAGCCGGAACGGCGGGCAATGGCAGTGGGAAGGGTGCGCTACGTGGGCGATCCTGTGGCGGTGGTACTGGCTGAGAGTCTTTCTGAGGCGGAGGATGCACGCGATCTGGTTGAAGTGGACTATGAGCCGTTGGCTGCGGTGACTGATCCAGAAGCGGCACTGGCTGCTGACGCGCCGTTGCTTTACGAGGACTTTGGCTCGAATGTCGCCTTTCTGTCGCAATCGGGCAAAGGCGATATCCAGGCGGCTTTTGCGCAGGCTGATCGGACGGTCAAGCTGCGGCTGGTCAATCAACGGGTGGCACCCAGTTCACTTGAACCGCGTGCCTGTCTGTTCGACTTCGACGCGGCCAGTGGGGAGTTTACGGCCTGGGTCTCTTCTCAAGCCATTTACCGGACGCGGGAAATGCTGGCGGGAATACTCGGTATTGAGCGCGAGCGCATTCGGGTCTACAATGCCGAGGTTGGTGGTGGTTTTGGCGCGAAAACGAGCTTCATCGGTGAAGAGATGGTTGCCGCACTGCTGGCTGTCAAATATGGGCGAGCAGTCAAGTGGATAGAAACACGCAGCGAGAATTTGCAGACGCAAACACATGGACGTGGTCAGGTGAACTACGTCGAGGCTGCCTTCCAGAACGATGGGCGGCTCCTGGGTCTCAAAGTACGCACGATTGGTGATCTCGGCGCGTTCCTGGCATTTTCGACGGCCATGGTGCCGAATGGTACACCATCCATGCTGAACGGCCCGTACAGGATAGAGGCGGTAGACAGCCAGGTCGTGGGCGCGTTCACCAATAAGGTGCCAACGGGAGCCTATCGGGGCGCCGGGCGCCCGGAAGCAACTTATATCCTGGAACGCACGATGAATCGTATCGCTGCCGAGCTGGGGCTTGATCCTGCCGAGGTACGGCGACGGAACTTTATCGCGCCCGACGCTTTTCCTTATCAGACACCGACTGGCGTGACATATGATAGTGGGAATTATCAGGCAGCCCTTGAGCGTGCGCTGGAACTGGTTGATTACTCAGGTTGGCGGGCGAAGCAGAGCGAAGCGCGTGCTGCGGGGAATGCGTCACAGATTGGCATAGGGATGGCAACCTTTGTCGAGATTTCCGGCGGTGCGTTGGGTCCAAACAGGCCGGGTGTTCCGCAGGAAGCCGCTGCGGTGCGTATTCGCCGGGATGGAACCATCCTTGTGCAGAGTGGCGTTGCTACCAATGGTCAGGGGCATTTCACTACCTTCGCACATCTTGCCGCCAGAACCTTCAACCTGCCCGGTACAAAGATTGAAGTACAGATGAACGATACCGCGCTGCCGGGTTTCGGCTATGGCACATTTGGCAGCCGCACATTGCAAGTTTCTGGCAGCGCAGTCCTGCTTGCCGCCGAAGCAGCTCGTGATAAAGCACTACAGGTCGCGGCACGACAACTGGAAGCTGACCCGGCAGACCTGATCCTGGAGAATGGGAATGTGATGGTGCAGGGGGTGCCTGCTCGCAAGATCGCATTGGGCGAACTAGCGCGACTGGTCGAAGAACAGCCTGATTTGATCGAGCACGAAGCACCCAATCCCTCCAATGGCACGCCCATCGAAGGGTTAGCGGCGTGGCGTGATTTCTTTCCGCCGAGCGCAACGTTCTCTTCCGGTTCACATATCGCGGTTGTCGAGGTGAATAGCGACACGGGCGAGGTGCAAGTGCTAACCTATGTGGCGGTGGATGATTGTGGGCGCGTCTTGAACCAGTATCTCGTTGATGCACAGATACATGGTGCGCTGGCACAGGGCATCGGGCAGGCTCTCTACGAGGAAGTGATGTATGATGAGGATAGTGGTCAGCCGCTTACCGGTACCATGATGGACTATGCATTGCCCAATGCGCAGCAAATGCCAGGCATTGTGACCGAAGGGGTTGAGACGCCTTCACCGCACAATCCTTTGGGGGCAAAGGGCGTTGGCGAAGCAGGCTGCATTGGTGCGCCACCGGCGGTAGTCAATGCGGTGCTGGATGCACTTGCTCCACTTGGTATCAAGACCATCGATATGCCGCTCAAGCCAGAAAAAGTTTGGGCCTTGGTGCAAGCGGCTCACGAGAGCAGGCTTGAACAGGCAGAACCGACGCCACCGTCGGTATTCTCCAGTGGGGAGAAGCCCAGCGATGATAGCAGGGCAGCTTTCTTGTAGAGTAAGTTGCATGTAAGGAAAACAGGGCGACCGTGCGGTCGCCCTGTTTTCCTTACATGCAACACTAGCCATTGACCCTTTTCAAAAGGGCGTTGGCGTGCTAATTCTGGCAGTTGTTATCGTCAGCATTGGTGCCGGGGAGGGGGGGATAGGTGGCGTTGGCCAGGTTGAGGCACATGTCGTCGGCTACGGTTGAGCCAACTTGCATGAGCCAGACATGGTGATTGGTAGTGAAGCCAGGGTGAACCCCTGGGCCTTCCATGACAAGCATGACGTCCTGATCGGCTTTACCGCGCCCACCGTGTTCCGCGAGTTTACTTAATGGGGGGGTGTCGTAGACGACAGACTGAGTACCATGCGACCCATCGATAGGCCAGACGATGAAGCTGGGGGTACGATCCTTAGGTGTGGCCATATAGACACCAAGGCCAGAAGCTGGTGTCATAGCCTGAATACCGAACTGCGCCATATTCTGCGGCATACTGAGTAGATGAATAGCCTGCTTCGTCTGTTGAGGGTCCTTCAAGTACACGAGTGCGACGCGATCAGTCGTGGTCTGTACAGTGGGTATACCATTAGCGTTTAGAAACTGGTCGATGCTGCCTGGGCCGCTACCGGGGATAGCCTCAGTGAGGGCAGTGTTGCCATGATCGTTGACAAGGGCAATCTCTGTCTGATTGTAAATACCAACGCTCTTGAGCAAGGCCACGGTTTGCGCAACCTGGGCGTCCTCAAACTGGATAGTCTGCGCGACCTGTGGCGAGTCGATGCCGTACTGTTTCATGGAGCTATTGGGAGCGACGGCATAGAGGCCAAAGATATTGGGACGGCTAGAGCCTGAATTAATTTCAGTACGCACAGCGTCAAAGTTCATTTGATCGTACTGCTGGGGCGTCCCGGTAAAGTTGGCAAAGGTGGGTGTTTGTAGATTATCGATACCACTACCACTATAGACTGGACAGGTGTTGGGGCCGTCCAGAACGTCATAAGCGGGGTACTTGGCGATAAAGGCAGTTGTCAAGCCGGCCGCTTTCGCTGACTGGAAGAGCGTACACGCACGTCCCACATTGCGGTCTTCGGTAATACCAGGGGGAAGCACGGGCGTTTCATCCAGTTCTATCAGATGATTGTAATGGTAATCCCAGAATGTCTCGTAGGGAAGACCGTGATGGCTGGCATCTGTACCGGTAAAGGCACCCATGATATTGGTGATCGAGTCGGCAGGAACCTGCGCCTGGGCGTTCGTATACCTGGCTCCGCTGGCCGCTAGACTATTGATGAATGGGGCGTTCGTGGAGTTATACAGTTCAGGACGCCCCCCATCAAAGAAGACTATAAAGGCATACTTAGCTGGTACGGAATTGTGGCTATCAGCATGGGCAGGGCTGCTGACTAGCGCACCTACAACTATGCTTGCGATGAGCAAGAAGAGCAAATTGCCAGTAAATAAGAACCTACGAGTAAGGATAGGCGGTTTGGACATGTTCAAAGCTCCTTCGTGGTAGAAAATTTGCTACAATGGTGGTTTGGACGAACGCTACCAGTCATGAGAAATGGCTGAGAACGGGAAAAACAGTTCAGCACCCCCAGAGCAGCGAACTGTGGTAGATAAGTATCTTTATACCATGAAATATACAAGAGAACAAGGGGTAAAAGATATACGTGGCAATTTCATAGGATAAATAGAGCATCTAAGGAGGATGTTTTGGTCTAAGAGAGATAAGGCATGTTACCATCATCCATGTATAAAAATATTTGTATAGTAATATTTACCTATTCTAAAGGAATATTCTTGAGTGTGAGGGCATTCCATGCTATGCTTTGGCGGGGAAGAAAACACAATCCAAACAAGGAAATTAAAGCATTAGGAGAGCGTGATGATGAACAATGGGGGACCAGGCGATCCATCTTCCCAGCTATATACAGGTAGGCGTCAACTCGTCTACAGTGCGCAACTATTTAAAGCCGCAGAAACGATGCATCATATTGATGAGATTTTCCTATGGCAGAACCGTCTCTTTTTACAGCAATTTGATGCACAAGCGGTACAATTCTGGAGTCTTCAATCTCTACTAACAGGCCAGGTAACTATCAAATTGCGTGCTGTGGATTGGCAGGATGCCTCGCTACCTCAAAACGTGCTTGTGAATACGCAAGTTGCTAATTCGGCTGGTAATTTGCTGAGTAAGCAGCGAAACTTTATGCTGTTGAGCGTGAATAATTTGTTCTCACTACACCAGGCAGAGTTGCTGGCACGTTACGGGTTGAATTATTGCTTCTGTGATTTTCTGCACAGTCCCCTACTCCTTCCCCCCATGCCGAATGCGACAGAGCAGGAGATTCCGACGCCATTAGCTGTAGCAGCACTGCTCTTTTTCAAAAGATTCCCCCCCCAGGATGAGATTTCCGCGATAAATCTTATTTTAGGACAATCTTTAGCCGTGGCTACAACTCGTGGTTTGCTATTGCCGACACGCACTTCGTCTGGTAGATTGCCTGCTATCTCTGGAATATCGGCGCAACAACAGACACAAGTGCATTTATCCGACCTTGTTCCTCATCGACTCGAGGATGCGAATGCAATGCGTTCAAGCAATCCCTTTGCCAGTGCCGCCGTTATCACGGATAAGCGGGCACGCCGTTTGTATACAGCAATTGACGGGCGAAAAAACGTAAGAGAAATCGCTACGAATATCGGCATGGATTCAAAAGAGATCTATCTAGCTCTACAGTTTCTTTTAGAGCAACATCGCGTTCAACTTTACGAACCTGGGGGACAACTCATTGATGAATTGCCATTCATCGATAATAAATAATTACGCGTGTATAGAGGAGAATGTGTAACGTGGATCCACTTTTAATTGCGAATACGCTTTCGATCACCTTGTTTCTTGTGGCGTTGTTTATAGCAATTCGCGCATTTTTTCTGTATTTTCAGACACGGAGCCGACGTGTGTTCATCCTGGCCTTGTCAATGGGAGTGATTTCACTGACGGCTGCCGCCGGGTTTCTCGGTGACAACGTGACCACTATCAGCCTCAATGTTGACTGGTTTAACTATATTGGGCAGACGGTCAGTTTTCTCTTTATTTTGCTGAGCCTGACTAGTAGCTCGGATGACTATCTACGTGGGCTGATGCGCTGGCATATTGTTATTTCCATTTTGCTGCTGTCTCTGTTCCTACTGGCTCCTGTGTTACCGCCAGAGTTTCCTGATCCCGTCCTCACAAAATCCCTCCTGAGCGGCTCGCGGGGGCTTATTTGCGCGGTGATTTTCTTTGTTTATTTTTCCGCCTTCATGTCCAAGGAGACGCGCTTCAGTCTGCTCATGAGTGTGGCGTTTCTTCTTTTTAGCATAGGGTATTTGATGATACTGCCAAAGTATAGTATCTCTGGCCTGGACGTTATTGATCGCCTGGGTGATACTACCCGTATAGTTGGTCTCGTGACACTGTTTATCAATGTTTTACGAGGGTGAACAAATTATAAGGCGGTATTCCAAAGGTGCGAACTTAAGCCACACCGTGCCCCAGGGTACCCGTAAAGGGTTACCTGTCCCCCAGACAGGGTTCCCCTACCATGGACGAAGGCATCGGCTTCGCCGTTTCGGCGTCCATGGTGGGATACCTGGCTTTTGTGAATTGAGTTGGAGACAAGGCCCTACATTTCGGTATTCAGCCACTCTTCTTGCTGGACATCCCGTGCCAATTCCTCCACCAATCTCACTGTCTCTACACTTACCGTCACCACCTTGCCGACCAACCGCACGATATATTCTTCGTCGTCGGTGCGGTTGGGGTCGCTGACGATGCCGCTGCGTTTGTCTTCGCTTAGTTGGTATTGGTCGATGATCCAGTCGAGGGCTGAGCGGTTGCCGAGGCGGTAGGCGAAACATTCTGGGGAGATACCCGCCAAGGTCAGGCTTTCGTTGATGGTGACGGCGGTACGGTCGGCTGTCAGGCGCATGCGCTTTACTTGCCATGAGAAGGGTACGTCCTGGTTTTCTATCCATTTGAGCGGGTATTCTCTGGCTTGTTCGTAGTTCAGGTGGATAGCCATCAGTTGCTGGCCGACGCGGACACAGACCTGAAACGCTGCCTGGCTATGCAGGAGAGGGATGTGTGGCAGGTCGCGTTTGAGGTTTTCGGCGTAGCGTTCGCGGTACTGTGGATGATGCAACATGGCGTAGACGTAGTGGAAGATATCCCATTTGGTTACGTCGGAGCCATATTTCGATTGGAATTGCGCGAGTGACCAGTCGGTGATGTTCTCACGTCGGTTGCTACCGTCTTCGGAGTAGATGTAGTAGGGGAAGCATTGGAAGGCATCAGTCGTGGCAAGTAAATGCATATCTGGAATTACCTGTGTTACAAGTGTGCTAAATGGTGAGCGGTATCCATGATCGCTTACAACTATTACACGGTTATTCTGTTCAGTAACAAAATATGGGAAGATTCGATCAAAATAGCCAGGACGATCAATTAGCAAAGAATCACAGTAAAGCCATTTTCTACAAAATGGACGATACATAGCAGAAGTAATGCAAGAGCCGTCAAATTGCCCATATCTTTCTCGCCTTAATTCGTTTTTAAGATGCTCACTCCATTTGACTTTCGTATATTGCACAAAATTATCAATATCCTTTTGTCTGCCTCCACGAGACCAACGGGATACCTCTGCATTGTAGTCTTCTAAGAACTGCTTAACCCTACTACTTAATACTTCTGAGTCAAAATTATAGACAACATTATCTCGAGCAGTATGAACACCTATCGAGTAGGTTTTAAATAAGGCTTTAACATCAACAGTTTTGATACTTTTCGCTTCCCTCGTCCCTAAAGGCAAAAAGGTGGAATATTCTGGCCTCAATAGGTCAGTAAGCCAATTTTGTTTCTGATCTGGTTGTAAATCTCGCCATGCTACTCCTGTGATACTACCTGTTTGGGCAAGCAATGCTAATTTCTCAGTTTTGCGCCAGAACTCTGGTACACGATAGTAGAATACGCTGCGTTGAGTATGGTGTGAGGAACGTATGGCTATCGTAATACCTACACCTACCTGGATACCAAAGACATTGTGCGTCGTGCCGGAAAGTTTGGGATTTTTGCGTACATTGCCATGTAAATCAAGATGGTAGACCTGTGTGAAGTCTTGTAAGAGATTTTTGCGCATACCATCAAAGGCAATCTGATCAACAAATGAGTTGTTGGAGACGTAACAGACAATGCCATCACGTCCCTGTAGACGATCCACAGCCCAGCGAAAGAATCTGACATAGGCATCGTAGACCTGATTATTGAGGGTTGCCTGTGAGTCTTTAACATAGGTCTCTTTAATACGTTTATCAATCACTGGATATTTTCGGTTCTTGTTATTATCGTTCTCATTTCCTTGCCCGACGTTGTAGGGTGGGTTGCCGATCACTACCATGATGGGGGTGTCTTTTTCGCGTTGGATGCGATCGGTGTTTTGCTCGACGAACATGGAGAGTTGTTGGCCTTCGGCTAGTTCGAGGGTGTCGGCGAAGCAGATGCCTTCGAAGGGGAGATATTCGCCGGTGCGTTCGTAGTATTCGTGCTCGATGTTGAGGGAGGCGATGTAGTACGGGAGGAGCATGATTTCGTTGCAGAAGAGGTCGTGCAGGTATTTGTGTTTCAGTTTGTGACGTGGGATGCGGTGCAGGAGGTTGACGATGAAGCTGCCAGTGCCGACGCAGGGGTCGAGGATTTGGACGCCTGGCTCGGCTATGGAGGTGCCAAATTCGCGTTGTAGGACCTCTTCCACGCTGGCACACATGAAATCGACGATCTCTTGCGGGGTGTAGACGATGCCGTGGGTGTCGGCCTGTTTGACGGAGAAGCCTTGAAAGAAGCGTTCGTAGACGATGTTGATAAAGTGCTGTTTCTCTGACCAGTCATCCAGGTTGCGGGCGGCGTTTTCGATGGCGATGTAGAAACGATCCAGCGATTTGAGGAATTCTTTGCGGTTGAAGGCGCGGCTGGTGAGGGCCTGGATCATCTTCTCGATCTCGGAGGCGATGACGTTGCGGTTGATAAAGTCGGAGTTGTCGAAGATGGTGCGGAAGAGGCGTTCGGTGAGCAGGTGTTGCACGAGCATTTCATCGACCGTCTCGCGGCTCATGTGGGGGTCAAGCGAGGTGCGACAGAGTTCCAGGAAGCTGGTGAAGGCGGCGACAAAGGTTTTGTTTTGGGCATGTTCCTCCTGGATGCGCTGCACGAGGCCCTGTGCCAGGTCGGGGATGCTTTCCTTGAAGTCGGACACGGCATGTTCAAAGGTGGCGATGTCGGGGGCGGCATAATGGAAGAAGGAATCGAGAATTGAGATGAGTTCTTTGGCGTTGGTCAGGTCTATATCGAGGACGAGTTTGTTGTTTTGATAGAGGATGGCACGGCGCGTGTCCTCGAAGATGGTGTTGGTGATGGGGTAGCCCGCGCTGATCTTTTTGCGGATCTCGATGTGCAGGTCGTCTTTGGTGTCCTTCGCTTCCCAGTAGCCACGCGGGAGGTTGAAGCTGTCGCGCAAGGTGCCATCGGGCCGTTTGCCGTTGGCGAGGGTTTGCTCTGGGATGAGCACCCAGTTGGCGGACTGGGCAAAGGTGGCGAGGAGGTTTTGAAAGGCACTGCGCACGGCGGTTTCGTGCGTGACTTTTTTCTCCTGGTAGGCGGCAAGTTCCTGGTAATAGTGGTCAATGGCTCTTTTCTGTGTTGGGGTTACTTGCATACGATGTTGTGCCCGTCCCTCTCCATGTGTTATGTGCGTGTCCAGAAAATATGGCTGTATCATAACACAGATATGGGAATTTTACATGAAAAATGCTTGCACTACAGTTCATTTAAGGTAGCGTTTGTTTTACAACTTGTAGCATGGCAGCAATTGTGACCAAGAAAGGATATCTTGTATGTCAAAGCTCATGCGTTTCTTACTACCTGTAGTGTGTTTGCTCTTTGTAGCACTTGTAATTCTCCAGGGCCGTCCGTCTGCTCACGCCGCGCCTGCACAGAAAGCAGTGCAAGGAAGTAGTCAGAGCCAGACCTCGGCTGTAGCCAGTGTTTCATGGGCGCCGAATCGTATCGACTACTTTGTGGTAGGAAGTGACCACGCGGTCTATCACAAGTGGTGGAATGGCTCTAGTTGGGGACCGAGTCTGACCACATTTGAGGATCTCGGCGGCCATGCCATCTCCAATGTCTCAGCGGTCTCCAGGGCAGCCAACCATATTGATCTGTTTGTGGTAGGGAGCAATCATGCCGTCTATCACAAGTGGTGGAATGGCCATAGTTGGAGTGGTTGAGAGAATCACGGTGGGTATGTCATCTCCAACATCTCGGCGGTCTCCTGGGGAGCCAACCGCATTGATCTGTTTGTGGTGGGCAGCGATCATGCCGCCTATCATCAATGGTGGGATGGCCATCATTGGGGGCCGAGCATCACTACCTATGAGAGACATGGCGGCTACGTCATCTCTAACATCTCGGCGGTCTCCTGGTCTGCCAATCGTCTAGATGTGTTTGTGGTGGGCAGCGATCACGCAGTCTATCATCAATGGTGGAATGGCTCCAGTTGGGGGCCGAGTTTGACTAGCTACGAGAGTCATGGAGGATACTCCCTCTCGGATGTCTCCGCCGTTTCATGGGGGGCCAATCGTATTGACTTGTTTGTGGTGGGCAGCGACCACGCGATCTATCATCAATGGTGGAATGGTGCTAATTGGGGGCCAAGCTTGACTAGCTATGAGTATCATGGCGGCTATGTCACCTCTAACATCTCGGCGGTCTCCTGGGGAGCCAATCGTATTGACCTGTTTGTGGTGGGCAGTGACCACGCGCTTTATCACCAATGGTGGGATGGTTCCAGTTGGGGGCCAAGCTTGACCAGTTATGAGGGACATGGCGGCTACGTCATCTCAACTCCCTCGGCAGTTTCCTGGGCAGCCAACCGTCTAGATGTGTTTGTGGTGGGTAGCGACCACGCGGTCTATCATCAATGGTGGGGTGGCTCCAGTTGGGGGCCGAGCTTGACTGGCTATGAGGATCAAGGAGGATACGCGCTCGTCGTGTAATATTGCTGGAGAGCAGCCAAGACAAGCACAAGGCCCAATACCTTTCACGTAAGCCTTGGGGTAGCGTGTGTAGGGACAAGGGGTGGTATGGCGGGGCTGAGGGGGCCTTGTGCTTGTCCTCGTCCTGCGGGAAGTATCGAGACCTCTATTACCTGTCCCCCAGACAGGGTGCAGGACAGGCACAAGGCCCCCTCATCCTCCACAGCCCCGCCCCCCTGTCCCTATTACCTGTCCCCCAGACAGGGTGGCACGAACGAGGCCGAGAGGCTCCCGCCTCTCATCGAAAAACCTACGCGTGTAAGGACCCTTGTGGTCGCCGGTGGGTGGGGCGTGCGAACCCGTGCTATGCCCACCCACGGGCGACCACAAGGGTCCCACCACCCACCTCAACCGCTCCCACCCCTACGGATATCCCCGCACCCCAAGCCGATTCATCGTTAGGTTAATGCCTATTCGGGCCGATAAATCGGCGGTGGACTCGATAAATCGCGTCCCTACGGCTGCTTGCTTACATCTCTAAGTGAATTGTATTGTCCGCAAGGGGTACCCTGATGCTTTCACTCGTAGGTTTTTTGGAATGGAACAGGGAAAGTGGGAACTGTCATTCTGCGCACCGCGCAGAATCTCTCGTCGGCCAGCACGCAGATTCTGCGCGGTGCTCAGAATGACAGGCGAGGTCAGCGCGTTTCCAAAAAACCTACGAGTGAAAGGTACCCTGATGTGGGTTGATCCATACATCTTGAGGAAGCATTACATGTGTTAAGAGAGTATTTTCCAGCTGCGTCGTTGCACTATGATGGCAGCGGCAATACCGCTAAGAAGACAGATACCTCCTGCCCCAAGAAGCACAGAGGCTTTTTTTGTGGCTTCAAAAACCAGCAGTTGATCAATACCAATGATAAGGCTGATGACGCCGAGTGAAGTGACGATTCCCAGTGCCAGGATGCTGTAGCAGGTGATCTTTATTGCTTTGGGGTGTAACGTAATGGCTGCTGCAATGCCGCCCAATAGACAAAGGACGCCTATGCCCATAATGAGATATGCGCGTTCGTGATAGGATGCCCATGGATAGGTCAAATACTTGCCTGCAACGGGGAAAGCGACCATACCAAGCGCGATGACAGCATAACAAAGCGCAGTTTTTACGCGTGGCGAGCTCACAATGAGACCGGCCAGACCACCAATAAAGCTGACTACTCCGAGACCCAGGGTGGTATAAGCACGTTCGTGGTAGTTCATGTATGTAAGTAAATACATCCCGATGAGTAAGACAAGTACGCCAAATAGCATGGTGACAGTGAAAATGGCGGAAAGGTTCTTTTTGATTGAAAGGTTCATTTGCTGCACGAATAGACTCCTTATTGCTTAAACTAATTTCTTAATAAAATTTACCATTTCAGGCGTTCAGCGAGGCCGGTATTGCGTTGGGCGACGCGGTTGTTGCGCACGGCCATTTCGAGGGCGCGTTGCTGACCGACGAGGACGCAGAGACGTTTGGCGCGGGTGATGGCGGTATAGAGCAGGTTGCGCTGCATGAGCATGGCATGTTCTCGTGTGAGGGGTAAGACGATGGCGGGATATTCACTGCCCTGGCTTTTATGGACGGTGATGGCATAGGCGAGAATGAGTTCATCCAGTTCGGCGAACTCATAATCGACGAGCAGAGGGCCAGCCTCTTCCAGGAATTCGACGGTGAGGCTGGCATCTTCTTTGCTGATGTTACGTACCCAGCCAACGTCGCCATTGAAAACACCTTTATCGTAGTTGTTACGAACTTGCATGACCTTGTCGTTCACACGTATCACGCGCCCACCCCACTCGACTTCGGCGAAAGCGCGAGGATTGAGACGCGCTTGTAGCTCCTCGTTGAGAGTGGTGACGCCCACGGGGCCGCGATACATGGGGGCAAGGACCTGGATATCGGTACGGGGATTGAGGCCGTACCGGGCGGGTAAGCGACGCTGGACGAGGTCGAGCACGAGTTGCTGCGTCCGCACTGGGTCTTCTTCGGAGATGAAAAAGAAATCGCTCGTGGCCTCAGACTTGAGATGGGGCATGAGGCCTGTATTGATGCGGTGAGCATTGACGATGATCTTGCTCTGTTGAGCCTGACGAAATAACTCTGTTAAGAGTACTGTTGGTATGGCCTCACTTTTCAGGAGGTCACGGAGCACGTTACCAGGGCCGACCGAGGGCAGTTGATCGGCATCTCCGACCAAAAGCAGGTGGGCGTTGCGCGGCAAAGCTTTGAGCAGATGATAGAAGAGCAAGATATCGACCATCGAGAATTCATCGACGATGACGAATTGGTAGGGTAGAGGATTCTCTTCGTTGCGCTGATAGCTATTGTCATGGGGCGCATATTCCAGGAGGCGGTGCAGTGTCTTTGCTTGCAGGGCGGTACCCTGGATGCCGGTGGCTTCTGATAGACGTTTCGCGGCGCGACCCGTGGGAGCGGCCAGTGCGACATCAACTTTGCGCTTACGCAACACCATCAGGAGGGCGCGGAGCGAGGTTGATTTTCCGGTGCCGGGGCCACCGGTCAGGATGCTGATCTTTTTGCCATAGGCGGTCTGCACGGCTTCGCGTTGCTTCTCGGTGAGGTGCATATTGCCATTTTGTTTCAGGCGTGTAAAGACGGTATCCCAGAGCTGCTGGCTCGCGGGCGGCAAATCGCTGGGGGAATGCAGGAGGATGCGCAAGAGTCGAGCGGAACCGTTTTCCGCGTGCCAGAATGGGCCGAAATAGACGCGGGATTGTGGCTCCGGCTCCTCCACCTCGCTCCAATCGATGGGCGGTTCGTCATCATTGGTTGGTTGGGGGTGCGCGAGGTGATCGAGTAGGGAAGGCTGGGCAGGCGGTTCGATGAAGACGTCGCGGTCCGTGCGCAACTGCTCCATTGCCGCGGGCAATGCATCATAGGGCGCGTGCAGAATGGTGGCGGCGCGGGTGAGTAAATCGCCTTCGAGCAGGTAACAGTGACCATCGTCGTTGGCGGCCTGAGCCAATACGTATTTGAGGCCGGTAGCAAGGCGCGGCACACTATCGGAGGGCAAGCCCAGCTTGACGGCGATTTCATCGGCGGTACGAAAGCCTATGCCTTGCACATCGTCCGCCAGTTGATAAGGATTCTCGCGAATGACCTTGATCGATTCTTTGCCATAGTGCTTGTAGATGCGCGTGGCAACGTTGACGGAGACGTCGTGCGATTGCAAAAAAAGATGCAATTCTTTGATTTCACTCTGCTCAGACCAGGTATGGATGATCTGTGTGCGGTCTTTGGCACTGATGCCCTTCACTTCGCTGAGCCGCTCCGGCTGCTGTTCGAGGATAGCGAGCGTCTGTTCGCCAAAGTAGTCTACGATCAATTTGGCTTTTTTGGGGCCAATGCCTTTGATCAGACCTGAGCTGAGGTAGCGCGTGATGCCTTCGGGAGAGGCGGGTAGACGCTGCGTGAAGTTGTTGACGTGCAGTTGGCGACCGTATTTGGGGTCTTTCTCCCATTCGCCTTCGACCGCGAGGAGTTCGCCAACTTGAATGCCGGGCAAGACGCCGACGATGGTCATGAGGTCGTCACGAAAAAGTCGCCCGCTATCATTCGGGCGAAAGCGGGCAACGGTATAGTGGTTGTCCTCGTTACGGAAGACAATATTTTCAACGGAGCCTTCAAGGGTTGCCATACACTACACACTTCTATCTCATCGCTGATTTGTCGGAAATAGTATGCATCTATCTTAGCATATTGTTGCCTGGGCGTCGAGAATTTCATGGGGTGAGCTCACTTAAGTCACGCTATGCCATCCCCAGGGTACACGCAAGCGGCAATACATCTCATGTAAGCCAGACGCCCACCCCAGGGACCCTTTATGGTCTTACACGGCTCTGTTGGCGAATGACAGAAATACTGAAGTGGGAGAAGAGAGGGAAAAAACAGCAAAGAAGCTGGCTCAAGGAAGGAGGCGAGCAGCGAACGGGCTCGACCCAAAAGCCTCCCTGTGTAAGCCCACCAGGACACGTTCTAAAGATGTACATTGATACATTTTGAACCAGAAATACTAGTGATTACAAGCGGTTTTGTGGGTTACACAGTTTTGTGATATGCTCTTATGTAACTCATTTACAATCAGGCCCTCATTTGGATGCAAGCGATACGACTCATTGAGGAGAAACTCATTTTACGACGGAGCGGTACACTCATGCCACAGCAGCGAGAAACAGCAACGGATCGGCTCTCCAACGTTATCCAGGTCATTCAGCTTGGTCGGAAAAGTGGGGTGCTGACGGTAGAGCGCGACGATGGCATTACAACAGAAGAAGGTTCCATCACCTTTGTGAATGGGCAGGCAACACAGGCTAGCGCGGGTAATCGCGTTAACATTGACGCGTTTAACTGGCTCAATGCGTGGGGTACTTGCCGTTTCGCCTTTCTCTCCTCAAGCACAGAGCAACAGACAGTGCCTCTGCCGGCGTTGCCACGGTTTGGAGCACCGACCAATAGCGCGTCAGATACGCAGCCATTGCATGCATTACCGATCGGAAGACAGGGGGTAAGAAGCAACAGATATTATCCTGTACGCGGAACTAGCATTCCATTCCGCACGCGACAGATAGAGGAGGCACTACGTTTGATTGAACACTTAGGCTTGTCGCGTTCGCATCGACGTTTGTTATTGCTCATTGATGGTCAACGCACGGTGGCAGAGCTAGCGCGACTGATGGGACGAGAACAGGACGAATTGCAGAAGTTGTTCAGCGCATTAGAAAAGGCTGGAGTCATTCAGCAGTAGCAGATAGACGGAACTATAGGGCTATTAAAGGACGGTTATTTTTCATGTCTCAACAAGGGTTAACGCGACAACGCAGTCAGCGGCTTTCACTGTCGGTACGCGTCTCATTCATGCTTATGTTCGCAGCTATTTTACCGCTTATTATTATTGTTGCTACCAGTGAACTGCTATCGCGTCCAGCCCTTATCTCGCAAGCCAATCTAGCGATGGCGAGCGATGCCAGTTCGCGCACCAAATTGATAGAGGCCTATTTCACCGAGCGTTTGTTGGATACGGCAACGCTGAGCCAGGTGCCATCGCTGCAAACATTTATGGCTGCCCCACCTGGGAACAAAGACCTGGCAACGCACGCCATCTATGCATTGGCAGCAGGGCGGTATCGTGACAATCACTATACTATCTGGTCACTCTTTGATATGCATGGCAATCTGCGCCTGTATTATCCGGCGGCACCTCAAGCCCATGGGCAATATCTCGTGCCACCTCCATATTTACAGAGCGTAACAGCGGGTAAATCACTTGTCTCCGCTGTGTACTTCGACCCTAAAACGCAAAAAGCCTCGGTCGATATTTATGCGCCTGTGATCAATACAGCCTCCAATAGCATGTTGGGATTTGTTCGTGCCACGCTCACGATTGACTACATTTGGGATATCGTCAACGGGGATCATGTCAATGGCTCCGGTAGCTATGCCTTCATACTCGATCAAAATGGTGTGCGCATTGCCGACCCCAACGCCTCGCGCCGTTTCACAGCGATTAGCAACCTACCGTCCCAAACACAGCAATTCATTGCCAGTGAAGCTCGCTACGGGAGTAAGACAGCTGTGCCAGTGCTGAAAGATACCACCTTAGCCAATGTACAATCAAGCCACCAATCCACCTCGACCATGCAGATGACACCAACCGGGCAGAGCGAGTCGTTTCAGGTGACACGCCAGACGATCTCCACCGTACCATGGACGTACTATGTGCTCAGTCCTGTCAGCACCGTTACTGCCATCGCCAATCAGCAGCGTCTGATCATCGTTGGGATCGCATTAGGGGTGCTTATCCTCGCCGCTATCGTTGGCGTTGGGATTGGACGGCGCATTACTGGCCCAATTCTGAAATCCGTAGAATATTTGCGCGGCAACAGTCAATCTCTCAATACGCTAGCGAGCAAGCAGCAGAGTGCTGCCGCCGAACAAAAATGGGTCGTCGATTCGTCACAGATTGGTCTGCAATCGGTACAGTATTACACCGATGCCACGTTGGTCGCGGCACATCAACTCGGTGAAATTGGTAGCGAACTGTCCCAGCACTGGCACCAATTAGATGCCCAGACAGCCAAGGGTGCATTAGAGCAGATGATTAAGACAGCACAATACATTGAGAGCGCGGCGCAATATCAGTCGAGCAGTAACCAGAAATTGTCTACCGCTATTAAAGTGACCACGCAAGTGACAGAACAACTCGTCACGGGTGCAACGTCGGCTACCGACGCAGCTACTCAATTGGAGCAGGTCGTCAACCAGTTGCGTGATGTCGTAGGGAAATAGAAAGTAACAACAGATGCACGAAATTGGACGTATCACATTATTGCAAATACAGCGTTCTTCGCTCACGTTAGGGAAACGTTTGGAGACCTATTATGATCCAACGCCACTGCTTGCTGTGGAAAGTTTGCGCCTCACTCCGCAAGGGGTGTTCGGTATTGGTGAGGATGGCGGCGAGGTAATGGATCTGCACCATATGGAGCATCCTACAACGCATAATGTACGAGGTGTCAATGGGGTCTCTATTGGCTTCACCAGTCACTACCAATCCATACGTGAGACCTATGGTGAGCATCTTGTCAATGGCATTGCTGGTGAGAACATGCTTATCGAGGCCGATACCATCGTAACGCTCAAAGATTTGGGGAGCCGTTTAGCCATAGCACTGCAAAAGACAGGTCAATTTGTCTATCTGACTGACTTTAAGGTGGCAACGCCTTGCGTAGAATTCAGCCAATTTGCCGCTAATCATGGCAAGCCACTTCCACCGGATAAATTGAAGGCCGCGCTCCAATTCCTCAACGATGGTCGCCGTGGCTTCTATGCCACCGTGGAGGACGCGCCCAATGAGCTGATTGTGCATGTCGGCGATAAAGTTTTCGTGGTTAATGGCGCATAATTCGCAAAGTTTCAAGACGCATGTTTCTACGTATTATTCGCCGTAAGGTACCCAGATGTTTTTGACCTGGGTGGACTCGCGCAGAAACTCTTCGCCTTCGCCTTGCACAGCATCAAGCCAGTGGCGAGTATGTCCGTAGTTGACCCAGGTGCGCTTCATGTTGCCAGCTGAGGCCAGTTCTACGCGCTTGCTGCCGTCAGCCGAGCCAAAGTACCACATGGCATCGACATCGTCGTGGTCGGTCAAGACCTGGCTTAAAGCATCTTTATCGCCCGTCACAATGTTGACCACGCCACTTGGTAGATCAGAAGTCTCGAAGACCTGATAACAATCGGTCGCGCTGAGGGGCGATTGCTGCGATGGAATGGCAACGACTGTATTGCCCATAGCGATAGCGGGAGCCACCAGCGAGATGAAGCCGAGCAGGGGATACTCCACGGGACAAGCTATGCCGATGACACCTATCTGCTCCTTCATTGCCAGCACCACGCCTCGTAGAGGTGGTCGATGCACAGTGCCCTCGTATTTATCGGCCCAGGCGGCATAGCTGAACAGGCGCGAAATGGCGGTTTGCACCTCGTTCGCAGCATCAGCGTTGGCACGTCCGGTCTGTTGAACAATCCTGCGGGCAAATTCCTCTGCGCGTACCGACAGATTCTCGGCGATGTAGTAGAGGATTTGCGCCCGGTTATGCGTTGTGCCGGAAGCCCAGGCACTGGCGGCATGGGCAGCTTCGACGGCGTTGCGAATATCTTTACGATTGCCCTCACCAACCTGGCCTATAACGCGATGCTCTGGGTCATAGACATCCAGGCTATAGCCGGAATCTGGTCGCACCTGCTTGCCCTTGATAAACAGCTTGGGCGTGCGATCTATCGGCGGGAACACAAAATCATTGAGCGTTTCGACGGTACGATGCCCATTTTCGTGGTTTTCATGCTCATCAGGGAGAATGAGTTGGATCTCATCCGGTTGATGAGTGGTTTGCTGCGCTTCCCAGGCTGGTTTAATATACTCGTACAGGCCCTCTTTGCCACCTTCACGACCAAAGCCACTTTCGCGATAGCCGCCAAAGCCACTGGAAGCATCAAACATGTTGGTGCAGTTAATCCAGACGCTGCCAGCTTTGATTTTAGGAGCAATGTCCAAGGCAAGGTTGATATTCTCGCTCCATACGCTGGCTGCCAGCCCGTAGCGCGTATTGTTTGCCAGGGCCACCGCCTCGGCAGGAGTGCGGAACGTCATGGAGACGAGAACAGGGCCAAAGATCTCGACCTGGGCGATGGTGGTCGCGGGAGAGACGTTGGTAAAGAGCGTGGGCGGGAAGAAGTAGCCCTCGGTGGGACAGGCCCAGGAGGGTTGCCACATCTCCGCACCCTCTTCAATGCCCTGAGCAACCAGGCGTTCAATCTCTTTGAGTTGACCAGGAGAGACAATTGCTCCCATATCTACCGCCTTGTCCAGGGGATTGCCCAGGCGCAATTTCTCCATGCGGGCGCGTAATTTGCCGAGCAGACGATCAGCGATATCTTCTTGCACAAGTAGGCGCGAACCGGCACAACAAACCTGTCCCTGATTGAACCAGATGGCATCCACGACGCCTTCCACCACGCTATCCAGATCGGCATCGTCAAAGACAATGAAGGGCGATTTGCCGCCCAATTCGAGCGAAAGTTTTTTGCCTGAGCCAGCCGTGGTGCGGCGAATGCTACGCCCAACATCGGTTGAGCCAGTAAAGGCAATCTTGTTGACATCAGGATGGCGTACCAGGGCTTCACCCACCTGGGAGGCTTCACCTGTCAGGATGTTGACGACACCGGGAGGTAAGCCCACTTCCTGCATAATCTCGGCAAATTTGAGCGCGGTCAGCGAGGTATAGCGAGCGGGTTTCAGGACGACGGTGTTGCCCATCGCCAGAGCGGGAGCAATCTTCCAGGCCAGCATCAGTAGAGGGAAGTTCCAGGGGATGATCTGTCCCACGACGCCGACAGGTTCATAGCCAGGGAGTTCCGTGGACATGAGTTGCGCCCAACCCGCATGATAGTAGAAGTGGCGAGCGACGAGGGGAATATCCAGGTCGCGCGTCTCACGGATGGATTTGCCGTTGTCCAATGCCTCCAACACCGCTAACAGGCGCGAATGCTTCTGGATGTGACGCGCAATGGCGTACATATAGCGAGCACGGATATGTCCAGGCGTCTTGCCCCAACTTTCAAAAGCTGCGCGGGCAGCAACGACGGCGGCATCTACATCGGCACTATTGGCGGCGGCTACTTGTGTCAATGGTTTGCCTGTGGCGGGATTGATGCTATCGATATACTGACCACTGGCGGGTTTGACCCACTGGTTATTGATGAAGAGGCCAAAGGGTTGGTGCTGCTTGAGCCAGTCCAGGGCTGGTGTAGCCGCTTCGGGAGCAGGTCCATACTCCATCGTTGCAAAAATGTCCATGACGTTCATGTCCTGTATTTCCCTTCCTACACCATCGGGTTGTGGTGTGCTGCGGCATAATGGCCCGTGACAAAGAAGGCAAGCTGTCGCTCGATATCGGAAAGCAAGCCACTGGCACCGATACGGAAGAGGTAGTTGTTCAGCCACTCGTTGCCCAACTCTTCCTTCATCAAGATCAGCCAATCGAGCGATTCCTTCGCGCTACGAATGCCGCCCGCCGGTTTGAAGCCCACTTTGTAGCCTGTCTGCTCATAATAATCGCGAATGGCGCGGGTCATTACTACGCCGACGGGCAATGTGGCATTGACCGGCTCTTTGCCAGTGGAGGTTTTGATAAAATCGGCCCCCGCCATCATACAGACCATGCTCGCTCGACCGACATTACGTAAAGTGGCAAGCTCGTGGGTAGCCAGGATGGTCTTCATATGGGCCTCGCCACAGGCTGCTCGGAAAGCCTGTACCTCGTCATACAGTGCTTGCCAGTTGCCAGTCAATGCATGGGCGCGAGAAATAACGATATCGATTTCCCTGGCACCAGCCTTGACGGAGGCCGCGATCTCGCCCAGCTTCTGCTCCATAGGGTTTTGTCCGGCGGGAAAGCCTGTCGAGACGGCGGCTACGGGAATATCGGTACCGCGCAAGGCTTCGACCGCGACCGGCACAAGGTTATGATAGACGCAGACGGCCCCAACGGTGAGCGGCATATTGCCCACTCCTAACGACTCCAATATTTCCTGGCGCACAGGCTGTCGCGCCTTGGCACACAATCGCAGCACATTCCCCGGTGTATCATCTCCCGCCAATGTGGTCAGGTCGATGCAAGTAATGGCTCGCAATAGCCACGCCGCCTGCCATTCTTTCTTAACGGTGCGCCGCGTGTTCATAGTTGCGGCTCTACGCTCGACCGCGCTGCGATTGATATGTACGTTATTCACCCAGTCCATATCCAGTGGCATCCCTGGATTGCGCTGAATGGTAGGCGAGGTAGAGGGCGTGACGGATTGCGCTCCTACGTTGTCAGGTTGGGTTCGTCGTTTGGTTGTGGTCATATGTGTATTTCCTCTGGCGTTGCTGGCCCAAAAGCTTCGTCGTTGTAAGCTTTACTCAACTGGTTACATGTGTATCTTCATGCATGGGGGAGGGTGTTGTCAAGCAAGGTTTGTGGAAAACACAGGGTTTCTCAAAGGTCTATTTGCTGCCTGCTAAGGTTCTCCTACTTGGGTCTTTGTGATGAATGGGACATTTGGGACACCCAATTCTCTGTGGCATTGTCTTTGAGAGAATCATGCTTGAGACTTTGTGATGGTTGGGACACTTGGGACACCGCGTTTTCAATAGCACTGCATCCGAGAAGACAATACTGAAGACTTTGTGACATTTGTGACCTAAGTTTCTTCGTTGCATTACAACCAAGAGGATGATGGTTGGGACTTTGTGATCGTTGGGACACTTGGGACATCGAGTTTTTGCAAGCGCCATGGTAAGGAATAATGGTATGTTGGGTACTTGGACAGTAGTGTGTTAACAGCGCAAGTTCTGACAAGGAGTTACCTTATATCGGCTTAGGAAGAGTATAGCATAGTTTAAAGGAACAAGCAAGGGGTGAAATAGTTTGGTAGGGTGCAGAAAGGGTTCTCCTGCTTTGGGCAACTTATGGAAGCCCTGTGTTTCCACATTTATTGACTTGAATGGCACGTTCATTTACAATTGGGATGCTAGAGAAATAGTACAAAGCATGGATGATCTGAAGAGGTAGAGCGAGTAAAGCAGGGGACAAAGAATATGGCTAGACACGAGGGAGAGCAGATTGGGAATTATAAACTGATTCGATTACTTCGAGTAAACGGCTTCTCCGAAGTTTATCTTGGCGAACATAAACTACTCAGAACTCAAGCAGCAATCAAGATACCACATCAATTACTTTCTGATCATCAAAATCTGTTTATTAATGAGTTGAAAATACTCTCATCCTTGAGTCATCCTCATATAATACGGCTCTTAGATGCCAATATTAATGATACTGTTCCTTATCTTGTTATGGAATATGCTCCTAATGGCACACTCGCAGAAAAACATCCAAGAGGCACAGCACTTCCGCTTCCAACAGTTATATCCTATGTCAAGCAAATAGCAAGTGCATTACAGTATATCCATGATAAAGAAGTAATCCATCGTGATGTTAAACCAAACGCAATATTATTAGGACGAAACGAAGAGATTTTACTAAATGATTTTGAAATTGCACTTGATATGGCTCCTCTAAAATATCAAACCACAAAAATTGCGCTTGCGGGTACTGCATACTATATGGCTCCAGAGCAATTTGAGGGCAAAGTTAACTTTGCCATCGACCAGTATGCACTGGGAATAGTGGCTTATGAATGGCTCAGCGGAGAAGTGCCGTTTCAAGGCGAATTTATCCAGATCGCTTTTCAGCACAAGATTGTGGTGCCACCATCCTTGCGCGAGCAAAACCCTTCAATCCCACAAGCTGTTGAAGATGTCATCATGAAAGCTCTCTCAAAGAAACCGGAAGATCGCTTTGAAAATGTTACGGCTTTTGCTGATGCATTTGAGAGAGCTGCAGCGGAGAAAAGAGCCGATGGCATAGGTGAACAATTTGGGAAATATATTACTATACAATTACTTGAAGTGGGGGGGATTATAGAAAAGACATATCTTGGGCGTGGTATGTCTGAGCTAAATGTATTCAAAGGGCCGGTTGCGATTAAAACTTTGCATGGCTGGCAAACCAGAAAATTTAGTGAAAATGCCCCAAAGTTACAACGATTGCTCCATCCTAATATTCTACGCACGCTGGACTATGGAGAGAAAGAACACTTATTCTATTTGATCATGGATTATGCAAGCAGAGGAAACCTACTTGATCTTCATCCCAGAGGCACCATTTTACCACCAAAAACTATTGTACCCTATGTAAAGCAAATAGCTGGGGCATTACAATATGCTTACAACGCACATTACACCTATCTTTTTGTTTGTCCTAAAAACATATTTGTTGGTAAAAACGACGAGATCTTGCTTGGGGGTTTTGAATATCAGCTTGTTGACTGGGAAGCTGATCGGATTACCACACAAGACGACGTATATATGATGACCTATGGTGCTCCTGAATTTGCAAAAGGAGGTAAAGCCGCTTCAACTAGTGATCAGTATTCTTTAGCGATTATGGTCTATGAATGGCTTTGCGGGCATGTGCCATTTCAGGGGAAGTCAGACAATTTGGTAGGAATTGCTTTCCAACACATAAGAGTCACACCTCCATCACTGCGCGAAAAAAATCCTGCCATTCCTCACGAAGTGGAGGAAGTAGTAATGAAAGTACTCGCGAAAGACCCTGAGAAACGCTACGAGAGTATCCAAGATTTCGCGGATGCACTGGAAGAGGCTATTGCTCCTCCGCAAGCAAATAAATTTACTCTACCTGACCGCTCAGGGGAACAATTTGGTCAATACCGCCTGGAACGCTTACTTGGTATTGGTGGATTCGCGGAAGTATATCTGGGAAAGCATGTCAAACTTGATACCTTCGCGGCTATTAAGGTTTTGCATACACGCCTCTCAGTTAAAGAGTTAGAAAGCTTTGATAAAGAAGCGAAAGTTATTGCAAGTTTGCGGCATCCGTCGATTGTGCGCGTCCTGGACTACGATGCCCAAGGAAATATCCCATTCCTGATTATGGATCATGCGCCGGAAGGGACTATGCGCCTCTTCCATGCAAGAGGTTCACGTTTATCGCTACCAACGGTAGTTAAGTATGTCAACTAAATTGCGGAGGGGTTGCAGTTTGCCCATAATAAGAAGATCATTCATCGTGATGTGAAGCCAGAAAATATGCTGATTGAGTCCCAAGACGTGATTATGCTCAGTGACTTTGGCTTGGCGGTGATTGCTCATAGCTCCAGGTCGGCGCGACAGCAGGACAAAGCAGGGACTGCACAATATATGCCTCCAGAGCAGTTTCGTGGGAAAGCCGTACCAGCCAGTGATCAGTATTCCCTGGCAGTGACGGCTTACGAATGGTTGTGCGGTACACCGCCTTTTGATGAAGGCAATGAGATACAATTGGGCTATCAACACGCTCATGAACCTGTACCACCGATGAGTGAGCGAGGAGCGGTTGTGTCGGGGGAAGTGGAGCAGGTAATATTGAAGGCATTGGCGAAGGAGCCGGCAGAACGGTTTGGGAGAGTGAAAGAGTTTGCGGATGAGCTGGAGAAGGCGGCACAGTTAGAATAAAGGGAGGAGTCTAGCTGGCGACCCTCGTGAAGGTCGCCAGCTAGGCTCCTCCCTTTATATGTGTGGAATAATTGGCAACACTACTGCCGAGGGATGCTCCGCATCGTGGTAAATCCGTTGTTCCGCCACGGCCATCTCTGTTGTCTGGCCAAGCGGTGCGCCCGTATTCGGATGGCGATCAAACTTGGGGAAGGCACTGGAACTGATCTCCAGGCCGATGCGGTGTCCGGCCAGGAAGTTTTGCGCGGTGTTCCAACAATCAATGGAGTAGCGGTAGATCTGCCCAGGCTCAATTAATGATGGGCGATCCATGCCGTCGCGGAAGCGGGCGCGTACCATGCCATCGCAGAGTCGCTGCACGAAACCTGTTGGCCAGATATCGACCAGTTTTGCCATAAAATCGGTATCGGGGGCCGAGGATGAGGCGTACAAATCGACGCGAATAGGGCCGGTGACTTCGGTATCTTCTGTCAATGGTGCAGTCACGTAGACCAGTACGTCGTCACGGCGTTCGATGGCAGCGTAATCGTCGGGGCCACCAATTTGTGCCGAGGTGGCGTCGGTAATGAAGGGTACTGGACGTGCAGGATCGTAGCGGTAGCTATCGAAAGCTTCAATAGGCTCAGTAGATGCAGCAGAGTCAACAGAGTCAGGCAGGGTTGTGGAAAGAGAGCCATCACCGAAGCGGCTGTTAGCATTGCCGCCGCTATGGAGATAGTAGGGTGTCCATTGTGTGCGAGCGAGGGGCCACTCATGTTCATCGCGCCACTCGTTTGTCCCCATTATAAAGATACGCACGGGAGCAGCTTCTACCTTGTGCTCGCCCTGCTTTAGCCAACGATTCAGCCATTGTAGCTCTTCGCCACGCAAATTGATAATTGCGTTCTGGCCAAAATCAACTTCACCAAGCTTTGACTTGGCGTTTACAGAGTGTCCCCATGGCCCCATCAAGAGGCGTTGGTTACTCCGTGCAGCAGGGGTAGCTCCGCGAGTGGTCATGCCAATGAAGTTCAGGGGTGTGCCGATCTGCTCGTCGTCGTACCAACCTGAGATGTGCAGGACTGGTACGTTGACGCACTCGAATCTGGTTTGATAACAGAGGGGTTCCCAGTACTCATCGAGTTGTGGATGGGCAACATCGTTGCGCCAGTACTGATTACGGCGACCTGCACGTTCATCCATCGTCAACAGGGGCAGGTGTTCGTAGATCGACAGCCAATCTACCGCCTCCATGACCTGATTCATGCGCCCACTTACCAGGTGTAGCCAGCAGAGGTGCATAGGAGACGGCAGACCAGTAGGTGTCTCGACAAATGGGTCAGAAGGCGAAACGCGCACGACCATGGCACGTAAATGTGGAGGCTGTAGAAGGGCAGCCAACCATTGTATGCGACCGGGATAAGAACTTCCAATGGTTCCAATGTTCCCATCTGACCAGGGCTGTGCCGCACACCACTCGATAGCATCATAGCCATCCTGACCATCGTTGAAATAGGGAACAAATTGACCGTCAGAATCTCCACGCCCTCTCACATCCATGGCGACATAGACATAGCCACGCTCATTGTAATAGCTGGCGATCTCCACGACCGTCATCGCAGCCTTTACATAGGGCGTGCGCAATAAAATGACCGGCCAATTTGCCACTGCATCTTTCGGCTGTGTTGACTGCGCGGGCAGATAGACGTCAGCCGAGAGTGTTATGCCGTCGCGCATCGGCACGCGCTGATCGAACAGTGTGCGTATATTTCTGATGTTGACAGCGACCATGGAGGATGTTCCCTTTGTTCCCTTCTCGTCAGTTGTCTACAACTACGTTAAAGAGAAAGGAATCAGGACCTCTTCCTCGTTCAATAAGATGGTCACGCCACCTGTGGCAAAATTCTGGATATCAGCCACTGCTGCTTGCCCTTCATGTGAACTCATTACGGCATGAAAGGCATCTACTGAATCCACATACAAGTTGGCGATAAGATAATAGGGCGATTTCTCGTTGGGGTCCGCTGTTGTAGGTCGACCAACGGTAAAGCCCTTAAGCCCTTGCATCTTTAAGGCCAATGGAGTATGTGTTTCATTATAATACGTATCAAAAGCGGCGGGGTCTTGTGGTTGACCGTAGAGCACTGATACTTTGAGCATTGTTGTTTCCCTTTCTTGTCTTTCTCAGGCATAAAGTTTATGCCGGGAACATGGCCTTCTGTTGTTGATGGAATGGCGCGAGGGCAGCATTGGCGGCAACGATAGTCTGCAATCGTGCAACCAGCGACGCGAATTCACTGCCAGGGATGGTTAAGACCAACTCGGATGGAGTTAGTCCGGTGTAGGTGCGTGCGCCCACGCAACCAAAGCTCATCGAGACTTGCCCGGTTTGCAGGGTACGTGGAATGACGGCACAGGTTGGGCGCCCAAAAGCCGACTGTCCGGCCTGTAGCCAGTTCGTATTGCCCATCGCTTCGGCAACAAGCATCGCTTGCCGCGTATCAATGATACATAGTATGACTTCGGCTTCTATGGGAAATTGGTCGAGACGCCCATACACAATGTTAGCATGCGGCTTCCGCACAACTGGGAGAGCACTGACTTCGGCGGGGGAAAAATATTGCACACTGGCCATTGTTCCTACCAGTGCCTGTGCTCGTTGCTGATCAGATTCGGGCATAATAAAGCCCATTGTCATCATGCCAATGGGACATTGTTTGTGATCCTGGGCTGTAGCGTAGAATACTCCCTGTTCAGCTAGACGCCAGAAAGTACAAGCAGAGGGTACGCCCGTGGTAGAATGCTCTACACCGGCGGGTACATCCTCGACGAAAGCCATGCCTATGGGTGGTTGCTGAAGTTGAAGCAGTTCGGAAAATTGTCGCACCTGGTCTTGATACAAGCTAGTACATCCTTTGTTACTTTGAGTATGGTACATCCAACTTAAGCCATTCTATCACATCGGCTTCCAGGGCGACCGCGAGGGTCGCCCCTACTATACTACGGTACCTGTCCTACTTGTATTACGTGTATAGTCGCCCTGGCAATCATTCACAAGCCCTGTGGCTACACCTTATATTTAGCCACCAAGCCTTTGACCCAATTACTTTGTTTAGGAGAGGGGTTGAAGTTGTTTTTTTGCAATCGCTTTGCCATGTCGGTGATAAAGCTGCGTTCCTGGGGACTGACACGAGAGCTAGTGGCATCAATGCTGTCAAAAAGCGTTTTGAGCTTCTGCACCTGTTGACGCAACGCGCTCAACTCTGTGGGTGAAACGGGGTTATGCGCTTCGGGAATGCTTGATACCTGCCACTTTTGATAGGCTACTCGATCACCATTCCAGGCTCCTAACCCGGCCAGTTCGTCAGCCAGTTCGTTCAGACTATTGCCTGCATGTCCGCGCACCCATATAAAGACGGGAGCAACGTTACGACGCTTGAGCAACATGCGATATAAAGCCCATAAGTCTGGATTGGCTTTCATTTGGAATGTACCCTGGGCTACCTTGATGGTGTAATCGCTGTCGCTATAGATTGTGAGCGGCATATCCAGCGGTGCCAGGCAGAGGGCGGCTAAAACTGCCGCAATCTCCGCACGGTTATTGGTGGTGGTGGGAGATTTGGGAATATGTCCGAAGCATTCGATACGAAGGGCATCGTCACTGGCTATGCCCCCGGCTACCTCGCTGGCAGGCAGTAAGATGGCACTCCATCCAGCTGGCCCGCCTGGATTTTTGATGCAAGCCCCATCGGTATAGGCTGTCACCCCTCGTGTTCCCAGCGTTGAACGAGGGGCATCAGCAGGAACGGCGCGTAATGCCTCAAGCACTGAACGCCATTCCAACGAATCGTCTACCTGACTCACTGTTCCTCGCACTACTAACGTACAGTGCTAAACCAACACGCGAGTCGCCTGAATGACGCCGCGTTTACTTTTCTTTCCTTCAACCAGTATTTGTCCACCTTCGAGTAAGCTTAACACAAACGAGGGTGAGACGTGTTCCCCTGTACGCTTTATCATTGTAGTAGAGTCGTCAATACGCACGGCCACGGGTTTGGCTTCACCGGTATTCAACTTTATTGAGCTCCCAGCGATAATATACGTTGGTTTCTTGTCAGAAATTCTTGTCACACCAACAACAGTTACCTCGCGTCCATTATCAGTGAGCGCGGTAAGATGGGCCAATTCTTCCTGAGACTGCTGACCATTTTTCTCAGAAGCGTCTTCATTCTGCTTTTGTTGAGCCGCTTGCTCCTCTTGCACTTGCATTTCAGCGTTGTGAGCCACCTCTTTACCAGATGAATGCTCGAACAAGGCATCATCGTAGTTAGAGGGGATGGCGACCCGTAAGGAGTGAGGCATGATATCAAAGAGGTATTTCACCATCACTTGCTCAGGATTGCCAGCCTGTGCCAAAGCGGTACGATCCCCTTTGCTGAGGTAGTCTTTGAGTTTGATCGCGCTACCATCGAGTTGCATATCTACTGAAGCGGGCGCGGTAATCGAGATATGCGCTCCATGCAATACTTCCGAGGTAGTGGTGTCGGGCTGGCGGCGTAAGAGGAGCGAGGTAATTTGTTGCATGGTACTGAGCGGATCACCGCCCGTAATTACGCAGATATCGAGGATGCCATCGTCGATATAGGCATTGGGGGTCATCTGTACAATATCGGCATAGCGGCGGGTGTTGCCGATCACCACCTGGATAGCATCGCCTTTCCAGAGCACTTCGCCTTTGCGCCCACCGGCTTCAGCACGAATTTCTATCGGAAAAGCATGTTGTGCTGGCAATTCTTTAGCAGCAGATAAGCCAACAGCTAGCGAACCTACTTTGTATTTGAGTGGTTTTGAAACATGCCCCATCACGGCTGCATCAATGCCTAAGCCCCCCATCAACAGGAAATGATGTTTGGCCGAGGGCGTAGGTTTCACTTTACGCTGCTGTGTATGCTCTTCATCGGGCTGCTGTCCCTCACTTTGCGTTGTTTCGGGAAAAGAGAGTGCTGCTACTTCGACGTGTCCAATATCAACCTTGCGGAATTCACTACTCACAAGTGTTAAAGCGGCTTTGACCGGATCAACGGGGATACCCACCTCACTGGCCCAAACATTCGCGGTACCGCCGGGAATCAGTGCCACTTTGCTATGGTGCCCTTTGGCATTCATAACGCCATTGACCACCTGGCACAACGTTCCATCACCCCCATAGCCAACCACCAGGTCATAGTCCTCCTCGGCAGCCTTTGTGGCCAGCTCCATAGTATGACCGCCATATTCTTTCATGGCGATATTGGTCTTCCAACCAGCCGCCGCAAAAATGGCCAGTACATCGGGCAACTTCACTACATTTTGCCCGGCCCTGGGATTAATCACAATACATGCTTTTTTGCGAGCCATATAAAATATTCCCTCCTTTGGGATAGATTTTCTTTTTATACTGTATGTGAAGTAACACGGGAAAAGGGACGGGAACGTTTCAGCTTATTTTTTATTTCATTGCCGCTATTGCTTGTAATAAGCCGCCGACAATACTCCAGATAAGGATCAGCCACGGCCACATGCCGCCATGCCGCTGGCGTGCCTCAGCACTTGTGACGTTGGCAAACCATTTCGCGGTGGCTGGACGGCTCAGGCGCCAGGCAATGAGGGGTGAGAATATCAGTAGAATCACCGCGGTCACAGTAGGCCAGTAATTGCCTGTTTTACTGCTTTGAACAACTCTGAAGAGGGTGGCTATACCGCCCAAAAAACCAAGTGTGTTGGCCACGATCTGTATTGGTCGTGTCCAACGCCAGCCACGGCGTATGCCTTCACCAAATATCGCTAGCAACGCGGCAAAAGGCAATGAAATAAGCACAAAGAGAGCGGTGGCTAGTGGCTGGCTCAATTTTAACGATTTGACAATACTGATGCTGTTTAGATTTTGCATGAGCAATGGGGTAACTGCTATTTGCACGGCTAGTCCCCAATCAAAGGCGACGGCCATGCCTATGCCTTGTGGGTTGGGGAGTATCTCTTGTTCTGAAGAGGGGGTTGCTTTTACTTTGTTAGTGGATGATTCTCCCTGTTTTACTCGAACAGGGTGTTCGGCGTCTTGCAATGTTTTTCTCCATCTTTGGTTATAAAGATTTGTTCTCATAGTGACTACTCACTGCCTACGGCAGTTCGCAAAGATTTTTGTGTGCCGTGGGGGGGGTGGGGGGGGGGGGGAGAGGGGGGGGGGGAGGGAGGGAAAAGAGGGGGGGGGGGGGGGGGGGAAAAAAAGAAA
>JBPCJY010000131.1:0-3580 GCA_051004815.1 Ktedonobacteraceae bacterium | reverse complement strand
CCCCTGTTGCCTCCTGGTGATTGATCGTGATCTGAATGCTGCCATAAACATCACAGCGGTGGGATTACACCGCGTGGGTTTGCCCCAAGAAGCCCCTGCATTTATGCATGGGGAGTAATCACTGCTTCCGTGGGCCTTTACCAGCACAGGCGTGGGCATACTATGCTGCTTGTGCGCGATTCCTCTGAACCGTACACGACACGTACAACTTGCGGGCATTCTTTTGCTCATCGCGGTTGATGTAATCGTGGCGGGCATTGTCCTGAGCGAGCGGGACGGTCTCGACCCCTTATTCTTGTCTATGTTCGATCTGCTGGTTGTATCGGAATTGATTGCAGCATCGCTGTTAGCTCCTATAAGTGTGTTTGGTGTTGCCCTGCTCAATAGTATATTGATTATCCTCGATATTAACCTTCAGCCGCGCTCAATGATGTGGATGCAGATGGTGCTATCGCCGCAGCTAGCCTATTCACTGCTTGCTCGTCCCATTGCCTTATATGTTGTTGTGGCGGCAGTGGCATACCTGTGGGTAAATAGTGCTTTGAATGCGCTCCAACGGGCGGATCGTGCCGAACTGATTGCCGAACTTGAGCGGAGAGAAAACGAGCAGAAGCAGCATCTGGAACAAGAAATTGAGCAGATTTTGCTTACCCATGTGCGCGTCGCGAATGGTGATCTCAATGCTCGTGCGCCAACGTATCAGGACAATGCTCTCTGGCAAATTAACATCGCGCTCAATAATTTGCTGGCCCGCTTCAAGTCCGCATTACGGGCCGAACATAACTTGCGCAATCTTGCTGAAGAAGTTATGCAACTCCGCGTAGCTCTGCGGAACTGGAAGCCTGGGCAGCCATTGCAGTGGCATCCCGCCACGGAAATGCTCCTTACCCCTTTGGTTGACGATCTTCGACGCGTCCTCAACGTGGAATCCGCACGGAGAGCTTTTCCTCTATCCAATCCTGTAACCCCAATTCCTCTATCCGCTCCCGTAACACCAAATCCGCTAACACCAAATCCGTTGCAAGAGAGACAGAGCGGGCGATTACCGTTGCCTCCTCGTTTGCCAGGCAAAAGTGGTTTTCCCTCCAAACAGGATATCAGACCGCAAGACCCGGAAATACTTCCGTACAATACGCTAGATCGTTCTGGGAATTTGTAGCCCTGGTCGCTCAGCAATCATTCACAAGCCCTGGGCATGAACTGAGAAAACATATCTCTCCCAGCCTATTGTATGCTATACTCTCCCCATGAAAATTGCGCTTAAAATCACGCCACAACGCAGCACACAATACGCCAACATGGCCGATGTGCTGGCGGCACCAGAACTGCTGGCCAGCCCGCTGGGGTCTGCAATGCAAGATATTTCCCCGGTAACACTCGCGGGTCAAGCGTATTTATTGGCAACGCTTGACGACACGCTTTCCCCTGACGCGATCATGCCCATTCTTGCGCGGCTGGGTGCAACCAGCGAGGTGTACGAATATTTTGTACAGCTTGGCGACGTGCAAGGGCCACTGCTACGCCCAATGGAACCACAATTTATCCCCTTTATACCCATAGAGATGGCCGAGGTACGCCGCTACAAGGGGAAGACCAACGAACTCTTTACGCAAGTGCTGCTCAATATTGCGCTCTTCGCGGGTGCCTACGCGCACCAATTTACCGATAGGTTGAGGATACTCGACCCGCTAGCGGGTGGTGGCACGACCCTCTTTCTGGCCCTGGCTTGCGGTCACGATGCCTTCGGTATAGAGCTTGAACGGCAAGATATTGAGACAACAGCCGTCTTCATCCGGCAGTATTTGCATAGCGAACATATTCCTTTCAAGGAGCTGGACGAGCGTGGACGCCGTGCGGGCAGACGTTACCAGTTTGAAATTGGGCATAAGAAGGCGACTCGCGTGTTAGTGCTGGCCCATGGCGATACGCACGAGGCCAATCTGCACATGCAAGAAGTACCCGGTGGTCCACATATGCACGCCATTGTGGGTGATTTGCCCTATGGCATTCAGCATTTTGGCGAAGTTGCCGCTCTGTTGCGGAAAGCTCTGCCAGTTTGGGAACAGCTGCTCCTACCGGGTGGAACGTTGGCATTGGCCTGGAATGCTACCCGTATCGAGCGTGCCAACATGGTGGAACTGGTAGAGCAATATGCTCATCTCAAGGTGCGCAATGATCCACCGTATACACAGCTGGTGCATACAGTGGATCGAGTCATCAAGAAACGCGATATCGTGGTGGCGGTAAAAACGCTTTAGCCTAGCATTTCTTTTATCATCACGGCACCGGAGATGGAACCATTCGCGTTACTGTAGCTGTAGAGTACCAGTACACCTTCTTCGGTGCCATTTTTGAAGGTGGGCGTGTAGGTGACGCTGGTGGAAAAGGTTGTGTTGCCATTGCCTATTACACCCCTGGCGTCGGCATGACCAATATCCGTGTAGAGGTGGTCTAAGACGAACACGCGCCCAATGACAGCCTCGAAGGCATTGCCTGAGCCAGTGACTGCTGTGGGACTACTCAGGCGGGTGCGCTCCTGCGGCGAGGTGATAGACATACCGTGACTGGTGACGGAGGTCGCTTCCCAGATACCGCCATTGCTATTGCCTTCGAGACGACTCAACGTAACGATAATGGAGCCACTAACAGCGTTGGTATTCTTCACATTCACCACAGCATCGACATCGTGTTGTCCGCCACCACTGACGATAGTTGCTGGAGAGTTGGCGTTCCACTTGAGGAGGTTCGTGCTGGCGGCCAGAGCCTGCGCTGTCTGCGTGGCACTGAGTCGCCAGGGTTGATGGCCCTGGTTGACCTCTTGCTGAGCCGCTTCGGCCTGATAGCGCGTGAGGTCGGGGAAGATGCCGGGGAACGTCACTGGAACCAGCGTGCCAGCACCGTCCGACCACTTGAACTCGCGGAAGAGGTCTTGCACCAGCGCGGCATTACTGGTGTTGTTTTTATTGACGCTAGAAGCCTGGTCTACTTCGGCGGTGAGGATGGTATTATAGCCACTGATCCGGGCATCGCCTTTATAGAGGTTTTGCAATTTGAAGATTTGTGCCGGATTGGGATCGGTAATATGGTTATAGACATAGACGTCCAGAACTGCTCCCGTCCCATTTGCGCGTACAGTAATCAGTGCCTGCAAGCTGGCATTGCCCACCAAATTGCCACAGAGTACGCTCTCGACCTTGGTGACATTCGCTTGTGTGGGAATGATTGCATCCCAATGTGCGGGAGCTTTTACCGCGTCGGGGCATGGTTGCGTCCCCAACTGTATCTGCGGTGTGGTTGTCGGCGTTACCGTCGCTTTTCCTGCTGTCGTTGTTGTAGAAACGGTGGGCGTGGAGGCCGAACCGCTACCACCACCGGAGCCGCTACAGGCCGCTAACGCGAACATTATTAAGAGGAATAAAGTTACATTGGTGAATAAAGAGGTATACCGTCGTTTTGCATAGATTTTCATAGTCTTATCTCCCGCTAGAAAGACAGCATGCATATGGTAGTATCATAACACGAAAGCTCAAGCATCTGTGTGAGGTAGGTCACAAAATAGTGAGTGATGAGAGGGTTTGCC
>JBPCJY010000130.1:0-34574 GCA_051004815.1 Ktedonobacteraceae bacterium | reverse complement strand
GAGGTCCCCCACGCCGGGTCCCCCGCTGGGGGACGAGGCAGTGCTTAAGTGAGATGGATTGCCCCCACCTCTTGTGATATACTATCAATAGAAGACTCCTACACTCCATCAAGCATAGCTCTGATGTCTCGTGTCCGTAGTGCTGTTTTTTTAGAACACCAGCGGCCACTGATTACGCTTTGTATAATCGAAGCCCGTAATCTCTGACCCCCAGGGAGCGTGAGTGATGACACCTTACGATTCTACCTCTCCGGCAAATATGCCGATGCCAACTGAAACTGGACCGAATACACAACCATCCGTTGATGTAACACCACCGATTGGTGTAACTCCCCCACAGGTGCTCGCACAAGATGCCGCCACAGGTCGGCGCGGTGCCGCCTGGCGACTACTGTATTGGGTGATAGAGAATGATCCGCGTGCGGTTGTCGCTGTTGCCTCGCTGGACGATGATCGCCTGGCACATCACCTGCTAGAGTTTGTCGCCATTGGTACCTGGGCTGGCAAGCCTTTCGTAGTCCCACCACCACTGCGTTCCGCACATGCCAGAACACGTTTGCGAACACTCTTCCTGCCTGGCTCAGGCATTGATTCTATTCGTGCGGAACGGGTTCTTATGTCGGCGATGAGCGACAAGCGGCCTGTAGTACGCGAAACCGCTGCCCATATCCTGGGTATCATTGGTAGTCGCTCCGCAACGCATGAACTCATTGAGGCATTGCGTGACCCCGTCCCTGCCGTCCGGCTACAAGCCGTTAAAGCTCTGGGGCGTGTAGGCGATCCAAATGCAGTACCCGCTTTACTTGGTGCATTGCGTGGTGCGGATGAGCAAATGGGTAGCCAGGTTTTCACCTCACTGGTACAATTAGGTCATGAGGCGGTTCCCGCGTTGGTGGAAGCAAGCGGCAGTAGCTCGTCATGGATGCGTTGGCATTGTATACGAGCATTGGGCGAGATTGGCGATATACGCGCCCTACCAGTCCTGGTACAAGCTCTACGCGATAACGATCACTCAATTGCCTGGATGGGAGCAAAGGGGCTGGTGCGCTTCCGCAAACGGAGCATAGTACCAGTGCTGCGCTTGTTGACCTCAACAGACCTGACACCGTGGTTGGTAGAAACGGCTTCCTATGTATTGACCAACCAGTATCAGCACAATCCCAAATTAAAGCCGTACCTGGAACCAGTTGTACAACATATGCACGGTGTGGCTTATCAGGTTGCCACACCACATAATGCTCAGAAAGCATTAGCGCAACTTATCGCTGATGGGCTGGTGGACCATTATTAGTTCTATTACAGAGAATTGGGATAGTGATAGGCCTTGCTACCTGCGGCAAGCTCCATCACCATCCCAATTCCTTCGGAATCATCTTCCCGTGTGCCGCGAACAGGTCATCGACCAGTGAGTATATCTGATCGAGCGTCAGTTCCGCGGAAGTGTGGGGATCAAACATGGCTGCATGATAGATATGCTCTTTGTTGCCCGTCAGTATCGCTTCAACCACCAACCGCTGCACATTGATATTGCTCATCTGCAATGCCACGAGCTGGGGTGGTAGCGCACCAACGATAGTAGGTTGTATGCCATTAGCATCCACCAGACAAGGTACCTCGACGCAACAACCTGCTGGCAGGTTCGTAATCAGGTCTGTATTGCTGATGTTCCCGTAGATCGTACGTGGCGTATTGGTCTCCTGCGAGTGAATGATGAGCGCGGCATATTCTCCACTGCGCTCCGGCGTAAATTCCGCTGTACCATCCAACAACTGCTGTCGCATCAGTTCCCACCAGGCGGTTTGCTTCTCGTAGCGACGCAGCAATTCATCAATAGGGATGTGGAAGTGTTCGATCAAGTCGGGTCGGTCGCGACGGATGAAATATTGATTGTACTCGGCACTGTGTTCGCTCGACTCGGTAACAAAATAGCCCAGTCGCTTGAATAGCTCAAATCGCACCGGGTCTTTGCGCCAGATCTCTGTCTGTTGCGCTACTTCACGCAACAACGGGTACACATCTTGCCCATTGTGCCGTAGTTCCAGATAGAAGGCCATGTGGTTGATGCCCGCGCAACGATATGTCAGCTCTGTCAGCGGAATGCCCATATACTGTGCCAGTTGCCAGGCAGTCCCTTGTACGCTATGGCACAAACCCACCGTTTTGATACGTGTAGCCCTGGAAACAGCCCAGGTATTCATTGCCATAGGATTGACATAGTTTAAGAAAGTCACAGCGGGACAAACCTCTTCCATGTCATGGCACATATCTAGCATTACCGGAATAGTGCGCAGAGCACGAAAGATACCGCCAATACCAAGCGTATCGCCAATTGTCTGTTGCAAACCGTAGCGTTTCGGCACCTCAAAATCGATCAAGGTTGATGGGACACCTCCAACCTGAATGGTATTGATGGCATAGTCCGCTCCTTCCAGTGCCGCTTTACGATCAGCGTAAGCAGTAATCGTAGGATGTGCTCCAAGAGCTATAGCGACTTTCCGCGCCATAATCTCAGCAATGCGCAGACGCTCAGCGTCAATATCCATCAAGGCTATGTCAACCTCGGCCAGTTCTGGAAAAGAGAGGATGTCCCCCAGTAAGTTGAGCGTAAAAACGACACTTCCCGCACCGATCATAGCAATTTTTGGTTTTGGCACACCATTTCTCCTAAAATCGAGGTTAAATTCATCAAGTTCGCGTTTTGTATTGTATCGAATCTTGCAGTTTCAAGGATACAATCCAGAACCGAACCTACTACATTACTACGTTAGCTCTACCACAAGTCTCTCGCCTTGTATCTTCTTCTCTATTCAAAGCGATACTCTGCGATCCCGTTCTCAAATGATTCTTGATTCCCGTCTTCAAACCCATACAGAGCTTCCTGCAATGCAAACGTCCCGGCATAAAACCGTGCCCTTGAGAGGACGGCCTCGATTCCAGGATAGATGACAACAAAGCGTTCAAGAAATTGCTCCCCGTAGGAAACAGAACAGAGAAGAGCTGCAAAATCAACAGCAGGATCTCCCCATCTGACTTCGCTAAAGTCAATAATTCCACTGATGCTGTTCGTTCGAGCATCGAAGAGAATATTGCTGGGTCCAAAATCACCGTGAACAAGGGCTGGTGCATAGGTGCAGTTGGCCTCATCACTCAGAAAGTCTTCGAACTGCTTTGTCACCCACAAACGCGCATTTGGTCTCATAAAGGAGAAGAGTTTGCTGCGGAAACGATCATAGAGATCTCTCCACTCTTCACAGCCCTGAAAATCGGGCAGTCTCACCTCCAGCGTCTCAGCGGGAATGGTATGCAAGTGTCGGAGAAATGTCGCCAATTGATTCGCCACGAGTTGAAGTTGCTCTTCATCCTTGAACGCGTGTAGCCTTTCAGGCCAAAGTGGCTCTCCTGGAAGAAGACGATATCCCATAAACACTTGGCCAATGGCAGCACTTTCTTCGCTTCGATACACCGGATCTGGAATGGGTAATGTCACACGTCTTTGTAAGCTCCGCAACAACCCGGTTTCCGTCACCAGCTTGGTTGCCTCACGTTGTGTTTTCGGAAAACGGAAGATCGTCTCATTGTTAATCAGGAGAATGTCATTGAATTGCCCCTGCTGATTGAACTGCACTGTCTCAACGGTGAAATCAGGATAGACATTGTGGATAGCTTGGATATACTGTAATTGCTTGTCCATGTGATTCTCTATGTCCATAGCAGCTGAGATGCGCTGAACAGGCCTGTGACGGGCCACTATTCCCTCCAAGTGATCGAGCCGTTCGTTCTGACTTGATTTTCTGAAATGTGCTGTACAGGCCCGTGATGGAGAGTGAGAGCTGCCAGCATCTGGTCTCCATCTGCAACAAGCTGGCGAGCATCGTTGTATCTTTGTATTCCAGTCCCAGCACCAAACACTATAGCTATCCCAACAAGTAATACGAAGCCGAATAAAAGAAGTATCGTTGGTCCGATAATGCAGCCTCCAACAATCCTTGTAAATCCTTTCCATACTGGCATCCAGCCCCAAAAGAGACACCAGGAGAGAGCAAAAGCCAATGGAATAACCAGAATGATTGCGCCTCCAGCATGATTAGCGACCGAGGTAATAGCAGCATAGAGAGTGATTGCTCCGGTGAAGATCCACACCCCAACAGTACTACGTTTAGCTCGCGCAATCTCTGCACGCAACAAGCTTTCGTAGCAGAGGAAACACAATGTTGCCTCATCGGTACTATGCATGCAAACGGTACAGATTCCTTTACGACATCGAGAACATTGAGCCACAGCATTGGTCTCTAGATGAGCGAAACAATTCATCCTATTTGTCTTCCTTTCCTTCTGATGCTACAACAAACTTCTCGGGCTTGTTATCAAGGTGGTTCAACAGTCCGGGACGTTAAAGTCGGTGTTATGGGTATACGGACCGCCCCACAGGTCATCGTTGGATGAGGTCACCCACCTGTTCCGCTTTAAAGCCATCAGCGGTACCGAAATTTGGGACGCACCCCTAACTAAGTTAGTGATTCATCGATGATGCCATAGCTGCTTGAATAGCAATGATGGCAGAAAACAGGCCACAGACGAGCATCCCCCCAACCACTCCGGGAATAAGTGCCACTGCTGTCGCCTTACCACCACTGAGGCGATGCACCGACATAATGGAAAAGATGTTGAGTATGTTAGCATAGACAGTTAATGCTAAGAAAGCAATACCACCTAGAAGAGGAATGAAGATCAGTAGACTGAAGATAATTGCTATCGGAGTTGAGAATAGAAGAGCGGTGTAGCTTTGCTGCAGAAATGTACCCTCACCTTTAAATGCCTTCGCGATCAGGTAGTAAGGGCCCATACCGATGAAGAAGATTAGCGGTATGACAATGATGTATAAAAACGATGCGCCTCCACCCGATTGTCTGGTTGAATCCGGAAAGATGAGACTCACTAAGAAACTAAGGACTGTAAATCCAACAGCAAGAATGATCAACTGTATCCACACAATATCCCATGCAGCCTTGCCTTTCTCCTGGTCAAAGGTCAGTACTGATGGCTTGGTCAGGACTTTGATGTACTGATTGGGCAACTGGCGTACAGCTTCGCCAAGTGGTAGCGGTGCAGAGGCGACAGGTGCGCCGTATCCTGGCTGACCATAGTTAAGTGCGCCATATGGGGCACCATAGTTCTGCTGCTGAAAGTTGGGCGGTGTGCCATAATTGGGCGGTGTGCCGTAATTTGGTGGTGTGCCGTAATTTGGTGGTGTGCCGTAATTTGATTGTGAACCATATCCTGGTACCGAACCATAATATGCAGGCTGAGAGGGTTGTGCATGTGCTCCATAGGGGTCCTGTTGCAGTGGCTGTGAAGATTGTGAAGGTGGTGTTCCATAGGGATTAGAAGATTGAGGAACATCGCCATAGCCCGAGTACGGGTCTTGTCGTTGGTTGGGATCCTGAGACATAGCCTACTCCTTACTCTTTTTGCTTTCTTCATCTAGCCCGTCAAGCCCAAGGACATAATCGTGTCTATAGTCGGCGTATCACCAATGCTCGATCAGCAATATCGGAGAATCCATGCGATCATCTCGGCCTCATAGGCCAGCAGAGGCTTTTCACTTTTTGTTTTACAATCGAAAATAATCAATATTTTCTACTCATTCTAAACGACGGCAATCGTGAGGTGTAACATATAACTCTTCATTTAAGTACTAAAAGACAAACCCAGCAAGCCAGAAACGAGGATAGAGATAATAGGGTTTTTCTTCATAGGATGGATTCTACTAACGAAGGTAAGGGAGCATGCTAGGAGATGATAGACCTTCTTAATGTGACTTTACCCCAGCACGCCCGAAGAATACCGTGGGCGAATCTCCTTCCCCTGTGCAAAACGTTCAAAGGCAAAGTGTTCCATATCAACCGGCTTCTGGCCTGTCAGCATGAATTGAGCCATCCATTGCCCAACCACAGGTGATAACTTAAAACCATGCCCACTAAAACCAACCGCACAGTATAAACCCTCACAGTTAGCCAATTGATCGAGGATAGGATGATAATCGGGCGTATCGTCGTAGATACCGGCCCAACCTCCACGCGGCACAGCGCGAGCCAGCGCGGGAATACTCTCACCAGACATAGCGCGAAAATGATGTATTTCCTCTTCCGAAAGCCCCTGTGCATAATGATCGGGATCGCTTGCCGTCAGCACATCCTCGGTTGAACCAACCAGTGTCACACCACCCAGGTCTGGTCGCAAATATACCTGGCGCGTTAAGTCAAGTCCAACGGCGTGATTACCACTCCGTCCACCAAAATCGTTGGGACGTCGCAGGGCCAGCATAGGATGTCGTGTTGGCGTAACAGGCAATGCAATACCGATGCCTTGCGCCAGCCTTCCACTCCATACATTGGCTGCCAGCACAACTTTCGCCGCACGAATATCTCCCTCAACAGTTCTCACACCAGTTACACGACCGTTTTGTTTTAAAATATGGGTCACAGTAACGCCTTCACGAATGGTTGCGCCCAGTTCTCGCGCTCGCTCAGCAAAGCAAGTGGTGGTTGCCATTGGGTCAGCTACACCGGCATCGGCCTCGTAACACGCCAATACTATTCCCTCGCCGCTATAGCCAGGTGCAACATCGCTCAATTCGTCGCCCCGGATGAGCTTGGTGTTGACGCCCTGCGCCTGCTGCATCTTCACGTTGGCTCGCAAAGCATCTGCTCCTGCATCGTTCGTCAAGACCACCATACCGGTCGTGATAAAACCACAATCTCCCCCCACGAGATCATTGAAATGCTGGAAAACCGTGAGACTCTCCTTCGCCATACGAATCGTAAAATCGTTGGAGTAGTGCTGCCTGACAATAGCCCCTGAGCGACCCGTTGTGCCATTGCAAATAGCCTGCCGCTCTAACAACACAATACGACTGCTACCCTCTTTCGCCAGGTGATAGGCAATGCTGGTTCCTATGACGCCGCCGCCAATAATGAGAATATCCGCTGTTTCCGCCATAACGCTCGTCTCCTGTTCCACTGCAATAGCTATGCTTCACCTCTTCAGATTATCAGGTAGCAGGAGATTTTGCAAGGCACATCACAAGGCACATCACAAGGCACATCAAGGCTGTTGCAAGGTTGGGAATCACATGCGTGCGAGCGGGTTTGCAAAGGGCGGCAAGCCCTTTGACTGGGGGTTTGGGGGCTGTTCCCCCGATTCCTCCCTCTTCCCTGCCGCCGAAGGCGGCAAAAAACGACTTTGCAACAGCCCTGAAAGGAACAACATAAGAGGCGTTTTCGGAATAATTTCCAGTCCATACCTGTTATGTATGATGAATGTGCTAACAAAAGCATAGCTGCATAGCAAACTACTGCTCACCCTCCTTGACAAACAAAAAACGAGCATGGTACTCTTTTGTTAGTAACTATAAGAATTAAATTGATAGACTTAATCAACAATATGAGAGGTACGCAAAATGGGTGAAGCTTCCCGTCAAATTATGCGGCAGGCACGCCAGCAAGTGCCCGAGTGGTCCGCGTCCCAGGTGCATGATGCCATAGAGCAGCATGAGGTTAGGCCAGAGCACTCGGATGTCGTCGTTGTAGATGTGCGTGAGAAACTCGAATGGAACGAGGGGCATATCCCTGGAGCAATTCACGTTCCCCGCGGCTTCCTTGAATTGCAGATAGAAGAGGCTGTGCCTGATAAAGACAAGACAGTCCTGCTCTACTGTGCCGGTGGCGTGCGCTCATTGATGGCGGGCCGAACCTTGCAGCAAATGGGCTATCAGAATGCTATCTCCATGGCGGGCGGCTTTGGTCAGTGGAAAGCTAGTGGCTATCCTTTCATACAACCACGCACCATGACCGATGCACAGGCTCGCCGTTATAGCCGCCACCTGCTTATTCCAGAAGTGGGTGAGCAAGGTCAGTTCAAACTCCTCGATGCCCGTGTCCTCTTGCTTGGTGCTGGTGGACTTGGTTCCCCTGCCGGTTATTACTTGGCGGCAGCAGGAGTTGGCACCATCGGTATTATTGATGCTGACGTGGTAGACGACAGCAATCTCCAGCGACAGATTTTGCATAATACGAGCCGCATCGGACAATATAAAGCAGAGTCGGCGAAAGAAACCATCGAGGCCCTCAACCCTGATGTGAAAGTTATCACCCACATCGAGCGCTTAGACGAAACCAACGTGGCGCGTATCATTGCCGATTACGATGTCATCGTTGATGGCACCGATAATTTCCCCACGCGTTACCTGCTCAACGATGCCGCACTGATCGCGAAGAAACCAGTTGTGCATGGCAGCGTCTTCCGCTTTGAAGGGCAACTAACCGTCTTCAAACCATACGAGGGGCCATGCTATCGCTGTCTCTATCCAGAGCCACCTCCCGCCGCGTTGGCACCAAGTTGTGCCGAGGCTGGTGTTTTGGGTGTCCTTCCTGGCGTAGTCGGCCTGTTGCAAGCCACTGAGACCATCAAGTTATTGCTTGGTATTGGTGAGCCGCTCGTTGGCCGTATGATGACCTTTGATGCTCTGGCCGGAGAGTTCAGCGAATTGCGTCTCTACCGCGACCCGCATTGCCCGGCCTGCGGCGAAAACGCGCATCCTGAGAACCTGCCCACCTACGCGGAATTCTGTGCAATGCCCGCATAATAACGATAGTGGCGCAGTTCATTGCGCCACTACACAAGTATAAGGAGTTAATAACCATGGCAACCGTTCGTCTCGCACCCGTTTTGCGGTCTTCTGTTGGCGGCGCGAAGCAAGTCAATGCCCAGGGTAGCAATCTTACCGAGGTCTTGTCCGATTTATACAAACAGTATCCCGCGTTGAAGGAGCAGATTCAGCCCGAAGAGAGCTTGAGTCGCTTTATCAATGTCTATATCAATGACCAGGATGTCCGTTTCTTGCAGGGACTTGAGACCAATGTCGGCCCAACCGATACAGTAATCTTGTTACCAGCTATGGCGGGTGGTCACTAATTTCTAACCAGGGAGCATAGCTATGCGCTATAGCAGCATTTTGGATACTATTGGCAATACGCCACTGGTGGAACTACAAAGCTTCAGTCCGCGTCCAGGTGTGCGGATTTTCGCGAAGCTAGAGGGGGCCAACCCTTCTGGCAGTATCAAAGACCGTATCGCTAAAAAGATGATCGAAGATGCGGAAGCAAGCGGAAAAATTACGCCTGACACTATTCTGCTGGAGCCAACCAGTGGCAATACAGGTATCGCCCTGGCCATGATAGCCCGTGTCAAAGGGTATCGCTTTACAGCGGTCATGCCCGACAATGTGACGCGGGAACGTCGCCAGATGCTGGAACTCTATGGCGCGAACATCGTTTTTTCTGATGGCACCAGAGGTAGCAATGGGGCCGTGCGCCTGGCTAAAGAACTGGCAAAGAGTGATGATCGCTATCTGATGCTCTACCAGTACGGCAATGATGCAAACCCCCGCGCTCACTACGATGGTACGGCACTTGAGATCATCCAAGACCTCCCCGACGTAGATGTATTCGTCGCGGGTCTCGGCACCGGCGGTACCATCACAGGGAACGCCCGTCGCCTGAAAGAATACAATCCAGCCATTAAAATAGTGGCCGCCGAGCCACTCCAGGGCGATGGTGTGCAGGGTCTGCGCAGCCTTGAGGATGGTTTTGTGCCGCCTGTTTTGAATCAATCCTTAATTGATGCCAAGATACTGGTGATGAGCGTCGATGCCATACGCCGCACGCGCCAACTCAAAGATCAAGAAGGTATCTTTGCTGGCCCCTCCTGTGGGGCCGCCCTGCATGGAGCTTTACGGGTCGCGTCAAGCATGGAAAGCGGAAAGATCGTTGTCATCCTCGCTGATGGCGGTTGGAAATACTTAAGCGAAGACTTGTGGACACGCGAACTCGATGAACTTGAAGATGATTTAGAGGCAAAAATCCTATGGTAGCCAATGAACAATTTATCGTGCGTATCCCTGGAGCGATGTTCAAAGATATGACGGCACATGTAGTGGCGGGCTATCCCAACGAAACATGTGGTTTACTGGCTAGCAAGGATGGTCGAGTAGTCAAAAACTACCCGACCGCCAATGCCGCCGAGCATCCCGATGATTTCTCCGAGATCGACCCCCAGGATTTATTAAAAATCTCCTACGATATCGATGAGTACGACGGCGAAATGTACTCGTACTATCACTCTCATCCTCAATCCGAAGCCTATCCCTCGCCCCGCGATATTGCCTGGGCCAAACGCAACAAGCTCTACTACATCATCTTCTCGCACCAATTCTACCCCGAACCACCCTATGCGAGGGTGTTCTCTATTTTGGACGATGACACCGTGCTCGAAGGTAAGATAAAACTGGTATAACACATATATGGTATAATTTGAGGAACCAGACTTGCGCGAGGTGAACGATGAAAACGAATACAGCATTGCAAACAATCGAAGTTTCCTACAAGGAAATCTGCGAGGGTCAGGACCCTTGGATTCCGTTGGGGAATTTTATGGATGATTCCTTTGGCAATTTCACAGATCGGCGTGTCGAGTTGGTACAAGACCCTCTTCACGAGCCAGCAAACGCAACACCCGATATGCACAAGTGGGCCGCATTTTGCGCAGGTTCTGTTGAATACTTATGTCAAAAGTATGCTATCCCATGTCCTGCTTGGGTACACAATCCAACATATATACTCCCTGAGCCTTGGTTCCACTCATCGGTCGCCGCCCAAAAGCCACATGTACGCGAACGCATCATACAAGAGACTCCGGAGCCATTTACGCGACGCAACATTTACTGTGGCAATCGTGTCTACATGAATAAGTATGAGGCAGCAGCCAACATACGCCTACGGCTCTCAGTCGCGTCATAGAGAAATTCGGCTGCAAGCAGGAGTGAGCCTTTTCCCTCTCCTAACTAATACACACCGCCACCGTAAACGATACTGAAACCGTCTGTGCATTCCCCACTGACGGCGTAATAGTAACCGTCGCGGTATAGGTCTGTCCTTGGGTCAACTGTGTTCCATCAGCCGAAAAGGTCAATGTCGCGTTGCCAGAGCCATTGCCGGACGGCTTAACCGTCAACCAGCCGGAACCAGAGGTGTAGACGGGTGTGCCTACATTCCAATTCAACGTACCGCCGCCGGAGTTCGTGAGGCTAACGGTGCCTGAGTCGGTGTAGACACAACTTCCAGGCGTAAAGGTCAGGCTCGTTGGTTTCAATTGCAGCGCAGGTTGTGCCGTGATAGTGATCGAGACCGCGGTCGTCGCTGGACTATTTGTCACAGCCTTTCCGGTGATCGGGTCAACCGCAGTCACAGTGACTGTTGCTGAGTAGGTGCCCGCTGGCTGATTATTGGGATTAACATTGACAGTCACTGTCGTACTGGCTCCCGCCGCCAGCGTTGTATTCGTACCGAAGGATAACGTCACAAATGACGGCGCGTTAGCATCGAGCGTCGCATTCCATTGCAATGCCGCGCCACCCGTATTGGTAATAGTGATCGCATAGGTCGTTGCACTATCCCCATTGGTCACGCTGATGGGCAGCTTGCCAGGGCTGACAGAGAGGACAGGCGGAACCTCCGTAACGGTCAATGAAACGCTCACGGTCTGTGGACTACCACTGATCGCTGCACCATTGCTCACTGCCGCTAACGAGATCGAACCGCTATATGAGCCGGGGGCCAAAGCGGACGACGTTACATTAACGGTGAAGGTTGTGTTTCCACCAGTAATGGTCGCCATTGAAGGTGTTACTGCTAACCAGCCCGACCCGGATGCCAGGGACACCGTAGGCGTGATCGTGACACCACCAGTACAATTACCTGTCGCGCCCACGGTAAAGCTTTGGGCCTTGGGATTTGACCCCATGGTCGCATTGAAAGTCAGGCTGGTTGATGACGGTACCTGCAAAACGCATGGCTGTGGCGGGACATTCACCACCACAGTGATAGCAACCTGGGCCTTACCACCATTCGAGTTGATCGTCAAGGTAGCATTGTGCGTACCTGCCGCCAGATTGGTCGTATCCACAGTCACGTTGAGCGTGTCGGGCTGTGCGCCTGGTTGGATGGTCTGTGAGAGCGTATCCAATATAACCCAATTCGCCGTACCATTATCGACCGTCCAATTGAGTGCAGCCGTGCCAGTATTGCCAATTGCCACGGAGCGGGTAAGTTGTGTGCTACTATCCAGCGAGCCAAAATCGAGAGTAGTTGGCGTCACTGAGAGTTTCGCGGTCGGTCTCGGGCTCTGAGGTGCCACCACAAGTTGCACGTTGACCAGCGCATTACCACCATTGGAATTGATGTGCAAAGTGGCTTTGTATGTGCCAACTTTGAGCTTGCTTGCATCACCTGTCACATAAATGAATTGAGGCGTACCGTTTCCTTGTACCGCGCCAGAAGTTGATTGCAAGCTGAGCCATGCAGCGTCACCAACACTGGCTTGCCAGTTGAGCGGTTGTTGACCGCTATTGTTCACCACCACTGAGAGTATAGCTTTACTGCCAACTTCTAACGTACCAAAGTCCAGCACAGCGGGTTTGACTACTAGCGTTGGCGTCGTCGCACCAATCGTAAAGGTCAGAGTGGTACTGCGTGAACTCACGGCCTCGGCAGCACGAATTGTATGCTTTCCCAAGCTCCAAGTTGGGCTTACTGGCATAGTTATATCAAACGAACCGGTGGCACCCGCCCGAATCGGCGTAGGGGAAGAAGCTATCTCGAGCAATGATAACGAGAGGTCGTGTGTGTTCCCAACATGCCTTTGCGCTGTATTGGCACCGTTGCCTGTGGCGAAAAGCGGAAGATTATTGTCTAAAGTCAATGTAATGGCACTGCCCGGCACAAAGTTATTCCCATGCAGGTGTAGCACTCCACCAGAAACAACTGCACTGCTACCAACAAGGCTGATGGCGGGTGGTAAGCCAAAGAACAGACCACCAAGTGCGCCGATGATAATTACTATCACCGCCGCCACAATCAGCATGATTAATCCACACCCACTATTTCCGGGATTGCCGGTACCCGGTTTACCTTTGCTACCACTTCCTTTACCAACGGGGTTGCTGTGCGGAGGCGAACCTGTCGGAACGGTGGGATGCTGCGGCCATGACCCTGGATTTGGCACAGCAGGAGAAGGCATCATCGGCGCGGCTAAAGGGCTAAAAGGAGGCGGAGCTATCGAGGCCGCGTTTTGCAGTCCTTGCGTGGCAGAGATTGCGCCTGGCAGCACTGGGTTTCCTTGCACCATTGGTACACCACTAAATTGTGGTGTGCCTTGTACCATCGGAACATTGGAACCCTTTGTTAAACCTCCTGGCAGAGGAATACCAAGGAAGAGGGCACGACGACGTTCCTCCTCTTCTTCATCATCGTCTTCATCCGCGAGAGGGGAGAGATTATGTGAAGGTGTATCCTTATCAGACCAGGTATGCCGGATCGTGACATCACCTTGTATACCACTATGTAATCCTGGGTTAGATGGTCTGGTGACGACAGTTGGTCCATCTTCCTCCTGCATTTCCACCGTCTGATAACCCATTAACCGCGTCGGAAGCTCACGCATTGTGCTAACCAACCGCCCACAAGCTCCACAAAATTGTGCATCGCACGGCAATTCAGACCCACAGATTGTGCAACGTTCCATGTCTAGCCTCCAAAAAGAGAAAGTGCCTTTGGAGCGGCTTCCTTGCATCATTCAATCAAAATGACGCATAAACAGTCAATCGCGCATTTTTTCCCTGCATACAGCGCAGCGTACATGATCTTCGCCAACTTTACAGTCGCGTTATGCACAGTAAGACTGTGATCTATTTCCTAATTTGCAGGATAGACGTTTTGGCGGCGTATAATTAGCACATATTCGCTGTTAGTTTACACACCGATTTTTATGGCTACGAGATAGGTTTCTTCTCATCTCACTGCCTGCTAGTTCGCCAATCTTCAATTGTGGGTGCTAGGCATGCGTAGGGCCAGGGGGATGTCTTTCACTCGTAGGTTTTTTGGAATGGAACAGGGAAAGTGGGAACTGTCATTCTGAGCACCGCGCAGAATCTCTCGTCGGCCAGCACGCAGATTCTGCGCGGCGCTCAGAATGACAGGCGAGGTCAGCGCGTTTCCAAAAAACCTACGAGTGAAAGCAGGGGGATGTGGGGTTGTGGACGTGGGGGCCTTGTGCCTGTCCGGGGTGGAGGGGCTCGTCTCTATCTAACATATGAAGATTGGTAGACTACTACGGTGGAGATGAAAAGTCACTTGTTATTTTTGGAGGAGCACATAATGCCTACAGGTGAAATTACAGACTTACCCTGGCACGAACGAACATGGCAGATTGGCACAATAGATGCTGCACGAGCGGGTACGCGCAGTGCAGGGCTTATTGAATATGGCAGCTATGCCGATGGAACGCTCGCGCAAACTGCTGTGCATGTATTGGTTGGGGCAGAAGAAGGGCCAGTTCTGTACGTGCAAGCAGCAGTGCATGGTGATGAGGTGAACGGCGTAGAGGTAGTGCGTCGTGTCGTGTCCGCCATAGACCCCAAGCAGATGCGCGGCGTCTTGATCGCGGTTCCAGTAGTCAATGGACCCAGCTTTATCCACCATCAACGCCGTAATCCCTTTGATGAGGAAGATATGAACCGCATCTGGCCAGGAAATGTGCGCGGACTGACCAGCCAGCAAATGGCCTATCACTTATACAATCAGGCCGTGCGCCACGCACAGTATGTCATCGACCTGCATACTGCCAACAGCAATACTATGTTACACGTCGTGTACGGACGGGGAGACGAGGCCAGTCGCAAAATGGCCGAAGTCTTTGCTCTGCCAGTTTTGTTGGAAGAAAATGTCAACGAGGAGTTAACCCAGGCTCGCTTCACCGGCAAGCTGCGCAATACCTTGACGGCACAAGGCATTGCTGCCATTACACCGGAACTGGGCGGAAACAATTACTTCGAAGAGAAGAATATTGTCCTCGGTGTGCGCGGTGTCATCAATGTGATGATATACCTTGCAATGTTACAAGGTGTCATTGAGCCAGCAGAACAGCCACAGATCACCTTATATGGCTCACACCTAGACAAGGTTCGCGCAACCTACGGTGGCATCTGGGTTGCCCAGGTTCAGGCCGGTACACATGTACGCAAGGGACAACTACTCGGACACACCTATTCCATTCGCACCTTCGAGGCGGTTGAAAGCCCTACTGCTCCCTACGATGGCTATGTGACAGGGACAGCAGACGTGCCTACGATAAATATTGGCGATGCCTTGGTCGCGATCTGCCGCTTAGCAATAGAAATGTAAGAAAGCAATGAATTGCACCCTCTACATCTCAACACAATCCAACGGTAAACGCAGGGTGAAGCAACTGCCTTCACCCACTGTGCTTTCAACTGCCACCGACCCGCCCATAGCCTCTATCCATTCCTTCACCAGGGCGAGACCCAGGCCAGTGCCGCTGCCCATGTTGGTGCGGCTACTCTCGCTGCGGTAGAAACGTTCCCAGATATGCGGTATATCTGTTGATGCAATGCCCTCACCCGTATCTTTCACTTGCAGTATGACGGCATGCTCTTCCGTCCTCAATACTACGGCAACAATGCCGCCAGGAGGCGTATGACGCACACCGTTGTGCAGCAAGTTGCGTAACGCCTGTTCCAGCCGATCTGGATCGACCAGCGCACAGGGTACAGCCGGGGACGCGTCAATCACCACCTCGACCTTGCTGGCACGCCATGCTAAGGGAGCCGATGTTTCTACGATGCGCTGCGTCAACGCCACGACATCGGTGGGGATACAGTGCAGCGTAAGTCTGCCTACCTCCGTCCGCGCCAGCGTAAAGAGGTCTTCCACCAGTGCTTGCAGACGAATCGCTTCATTCTCCATCACTTGTAAATCACGCCGCATTGTTAACGGCGGAGCCTCCTCCCAATGGGTGAGCGTTGTTTCCAGGTAACTGCGCAACGTCGCCATGGGGGTACGCAATTCGTGTGAGACATTGGCAATTAGTTCGCGCCGCGATTGGAGTAGCGCGGCCACTCTATCGCGTTCGCCCTGTAGATCGCGCATGGCCCGTTCCAGGTCTACGGCCATAGCGTTGAAGTTCGATTGTAGCTGGGCCACTTCGTCTTCGCCGACCACTGGCACACGCACAGCATAATTGCCCCTCCGCAAAATACTTGTCGCCACCGCCAACTCCTTCACGCGCCGTGTAGTGCGCCGTATCACCAGATAGGAGAAGAGCGCGGACGGTGGCACCACCGCCGCTAAAGCGATAACACTGACGGAGATCAAGCCAAGCGTCGCGGGTATAAGCAGCAAGATATTGGGGGAATAGCGGATGATGATAACCTCAAAGATAAGAATGAGCAGAACAGCACCCATAGCTACCAACATTACAATGGCGTGCGTTAACGACCAGATGAGCTGTGTGCGACGCAGGTGATTCCAGAACATGAGAATACGTGCGACGACACGAGTGACGACAAAGACACTAAAGTATATCAATGAGACCAGAGGGATAAATAGGACCGTTCGTGAGATACCCTGCAATGGCGGATTAGCCCCCCAATCAGGAAACAGGATCAGTGTAAAAACCAATTGCATGCCGCTCAGGACAAGACACAGGATAATGGCTATCATCCCATCATAAAAACTTTGTCGTTGCAAGAACGCCTTTGGCAGACGCAGACGCAGCACAAAAACGAGTACGCAAACCGCCCCAAACAGAACATTCAAAGATATTTGCCAGCTGGCTGGAGACAGGAAGCGTTCCCAAAGGAGGAGGACAAGACCACCTACAATCCCCAGGATTACAGCCTCGAGCAGTGTACGCAGCAGTGCAGCTTGAAAAAAGAAACGCTGTCTGCGTATGCTCTGGAAGCTGTCCGTTGGCCGCATCGTTTGCATTGCCATCACCTTTCAGGCCGCAAGCGATAACCAACGCCCCAGACCGTCTCAACCGCCTCACCTAATGGCCCCAATTTTTTACGCAGCCGCAGGACAGTGTTATCCACCGAGCGATCACCACCAATGTAGGTTTCGCCCCAAACAGTATCCAGTAAATAAGCGCGACTGAAAGCCCGTCCCGGACTGCGCAACAACAGTTGCAGCAGCGCAAACTCGGTCGGACTGAGATCAAGCGGCACACTTTCGAGTCTGGCCTGATGTGCCTGTGGGTCGAGATACAGCATCTGGTAGCTGAGGGCTTCTTCGGCAGCATCAGTAGCATCGGCCTTGAGGATTTGTTGCACCAGTTCTGCCCGGCGCAAGAGTGCTCGTACTCGTGCTACCAGTTCACGCATACTAAATGGTTTGGTGAGGTAGTCATCGGCCCCCAGTTCGAGGCCGATCACGCGATCTGTCTCCTCACCACGCGCCGTCAACATCAAAACGGGCGTTGCAGCTGCTTGGCGCAGTCGTCGCAGCACTTCCAATCCGTCCAGTTTGGGCAACATCCAGTCCAAAATCACCAATGCTGGTTGTTCGGCGGTATGGATGTGTAGCGCGGCCATGCCATCCCTCGCATGCAAGACGCGATACCCGCTCACCTCAAGCTCGCGCATAATCACTTGCGCCAATTCGTATGCATCCTCAACCAATAAAATTGTCGTCATTCAATTAGCCCTGCTACCATTGTGGATTATGCAAACATGCTCACGTAGCGATTCTAGTTTACCATACACTACCACCTCTTTAATGGACGCATGGTTATTTCAAGCTCACATTGCGGTTGAGGCATCGCTCCACAAAATTGCCGACGAAAGGCATCTTGTAATATTTGCCACGAGCCGCCTGGATCATTCCGATAACCCAGCCAAAAAACGCGATGATGTTCAGCAGGAAGAAGGTGAACAAGGCAATAGCCATGATATAGCGAAAGTGTTCATGCCCAAACATCCCCAGATTGATCAGTGCAATATCCAGTAGATTGATGGCTCCAAAGAAAATCAAGGATTGTAATGCATGAAAACGAACATAGCGATTCTGTCCCGCGAAGAGGAAGAACAGCAGTCCAGTAAACCACCCTCCCGCATAGCTGAGAATGGCTGCGACACTCCCCAAATTGAGGGGTTGATCCGCAGCAATTGGTGGCTGATGGCTATAGGAAAAATAGTGGAAGCTCTGTCCAGGCTGGTAAAAGCTGCTCTGTTCTGCGCTATGTTGTTGTTCATACGTATAATGAAACTGCTGAGGTGCACCTGTTGAGCTTGTTGAACCCGTATAGCCACCATATTGCCTTTCGTTTTGCGGTTCTTGTTGTGAGTTGGATTCCCAGGCCATGCTATCTATTCCTTTCGTTTGTGTTCATCGTCTCTACGTTCATCACCCTAAAATGGCGGTAATATATTGCTGCGTTTCGACCGGTAAGCAGTTCATCCAGTGCGTATCACCACATACTTTGAGCGCGTGTTGTACTGCGCCAGGGCCAGCATTGTAGGTCGCCAATGCTTTGGCGTAGGTGCCATCAAACATATTCGTGTAATGAGCCATGAGATGGGCGGCTCCCTTCAATGCATCAACCGGATTCCACGGGTCAATACCTAAACTTGCTGCCGTCTTTGGCATAAATTGGGCGATACCCTGCGCACCTGCGGGCGATAGCGCGTGTGGATCGAAACCACTTTCACGGTTGATCTGTCGCACAAACAGGTCCGGCGGAATGCCAGCATTGATGGCAGCCTGCCGCGCTATGGCGATATAGGGACTCACTGGCTTTGAGCTTGAATACGTACCATTATGTTGCACGAAAAACATACTGCTGGCGATTATTGAACAAAGACAGCATAGGGCAAACATGAACCCGATCAAGGTATATAGAAAGATTTGTAAAGGTTTTCGCATTGTTTATACTATCCATTCATCCATAATGTGCATAGCGTATTTTGTTTCTATAAACAAGCATAGCAGAGATTTGTCACATACTGATCGTGCAATTGTCGCAAATGTGTCGCAGTCAGTTTTCATCTCCTGAAACGCCTTGCCATAACCGCCGCATCTCTGCGCTAGTCTCCAGAAGTGCTTGCAGTGTCCCTTCGGCCTCAACCTTGCCATTGTTGAGGATGATAATATAATCGGCACGCTGGAAGACGAGCCGACGATGGGACACGACAAGATACGTACTTTCGCGGCTGGCGAGAAGCCGCTCCCACAGCAGTTGCTCCGTCTCGACATCGAGCGCACTGGAAACATCATCGAAGACCAGCAATTCGGCGTCGCGTACCAGCATGCGTGCCACTGCTGTACGTTGCACCTGTCCGCCGGAGAGCTTGATGCCGCGTGTGCCAACCAGCGTCTGTACGCCGTGTTCTAATTCCGTTACGTCTTGCTCCATTACTGCTCTATGTATCGCTCCTGGCACATCCGTAGTCTCTTCTGCTAGACCCATCAAGATGTTCTCTTGCAATGTATTGCTGACAAGATGTGGTACCTGTGGCGTATAAGCACTGTATGGTGGCACGAAAAAGCGCGTAGGATCAGCGATTATCTGTTCATTCCAATGTATTTCACCTTCGTCTTTGGCGAGCAGACCCAACACAATTCGTAACAACGTGGTCTTCCCAGACCCGATGCGACCCGTGACCACGGTGAGCGTTCCACGTTTCAGGCACAAGTCAATGCCCTCGATGCCGCTTTCTGAGTCAGGATAGCGATAGGTTAACCCTGTAGCTCGCAGTACCTGCAAACGGTGTTTTTCCGCTTTAGGAGAGGAAGATACTTCCGGTAACGGACGTGTGAGGTGTAGTGATTGATGAGAAACTAATCTCCCGGTGGGGGCGCCTTGCAAGAGGTGTATCATGCGCTCAAAAGAGACTCTTGTCTGGGCATATTGGGCTATAAGCGTACCAAAGGATTGAGTAAAGGCGGCAACAAAGGTCAGATAGTAGATAAACAGGGCGATATCACCCACACCCAGGTGCGTCGTTTGCAGGGTGAGAGCAACGAGGATAAGGATAAAGCCACGCCCTATTCCAACAATATTCTCAAAGATGGCGTCCAGCGCATCCGTCAACACACGATCACTAATCATGCGCTTGCGCCGCTTGTCATTCAGTTCGCGGAAATGCGCCACGACATGTGCTTCGGTTCCGGCGACTTGAATGGCCTGCACGGCGGTAAAGATTTCTCCGATGAGACTGGTCACCTGGGATGTGGCTTCGCGACTGAACTGACGGTATTTACGAACTCGTGCCTGCGTCCGCTGTGCAATCATTACAACACAGACAAGGGGAACAAAAACCAGCACAGTAATCTGCACGTTGACGCGCAGCAATATAATCAAGGCAGCAACGGAGAACGTGAACAGGCCAATGGCGGCATAGAGCCAGCCAAACATATTAGCGACATTTTCCGTATCGTTCTGAAAGATGTTAATAACCGCACCTGTTGAGCCTGGTACGGCCTGTGCGCCTGGTCGCTCAAGGATGCGCTCTAATAGATTGCGACGCAACAATGATTGTGTAATGAAGAAGCCGAGCGGACGTATCACGCCACCACCCAGCGTTAACAGGAAGCGTGCCGCTGCCGTGGCGGCGAGTAGCGCAATCACTTCCCACAGGATAGAGCTTAGATGCTTGCTGGTGGGCAAGATATTGAAAAACGTCTGGATGACATAGCCAAAGATTATGCGAAAGCAAAAGAAAATGGCTGTCAACAGCGCACTCAGGATAAAGACCCAGGGTTGATAGCGCACAATGCGCCAGAGCAATTGGTAGGTTTTCACGCGTTCACCTCTTCTAATCCAGTCTGCAACAGATACGAAAAACGCGACGAGGGATCGCTGGCAACTTCTTCCTTGCGCCCATATTCAAGGATGCGTCCATCCTCTAGCACCAGAATTTCATCAACGCGTTGCAATGTAGCCAAACGATGGGCGATAATGATACCTGTTCGATCAATCAAGAGCTTTACCATCGCCCGCTCAATAAGTTGTTCTGTGGCTGGATCGAGGCGCGAAGATGCCTCATCCAGGATAACCAGCCCTGGATTGGTGAACAGTACGCGGGTAAAGGCCAGCAATTGGGCCTCACCCGCCGATAGTCCCGCACCATCAGACCCCAGTAAGCTATCTAATCCAGCAGGCAGCGTGTCTAGCCACGGAGAGAGTCCTATATCATCAATCGCGGCCACTATATGCTCATCGAGGATGGTGCGATTGAAGAGGGTCAGATTGTCGCGTACAGTGGCATGAAAAATCTGCACATCTTGGGTGACCATGCCAACGTGTTTCCGCAAGTCATGTAAAGGCACGCTCTTGCTGGACACCCCACCGAGACATACTTCGCCCAACTGTGGATCATAGAGGCGAAACAGGAGACGGGCCAGCGTTGTCTTGCCACTGCCTGTGCGTCCTACTATACCCAAAAGGTTGCCAGCAGACAGGTGAAACGAGACATGCTCTATGACGCTATCGCTGTCCACATACCCAAAGGACACATCGCGAAACTCGACAGACAACGCTCCCCCTGGCAGTGAGACATCACCATCATCAACCAGCGCAGTCTGCATACGGAAGAGTTGCTCTATGCGCTGCATGCTGGCCTCCGCCTGTTGCAAGTCTTGCAATTGGGTCTGAATCTGACTGAGAGGGGTAGAAAGGATATCGGTGTAGGAAAAGATGAGGTAGACTGTGCCAACAGAGATGGCTCCGATACTCCACAGGTAAGCTCCTATTATGTACGACAAGCAGCTACCAAGAATGAAGATGAAGAGAATCATTCCTCCTATAGCGAAGTCAGCGAATTTCGCTTTGACGTTTATGGAGAGCCAACGACGTAGCAGGAGATAGAACTGCCGCATAATCGCATACGCCGCACCATTGCCTGCAATATCTTCGGTGGCCGCCAGGTACTCGCCCAGGAATCCGGAAAACTCGGCATTGACCTGGCGCAGTTTCACAAAGTAGGGTACCACGCGCCGTTGCATAAGCACCATAATCACTAGCGCAACAGTCGCGAAGGTGGTCATCGTCACCCCCACACGCCAATCAATCAGAAAGAACAGCACCAATATGCCAACTGTTACCAGTGCATTATTAAGCAGGTGCAGCGTAAGTTGTGAGAAAAAGTTGGAGAGGGCATCCACATCACCATCAATACGCTCGATCAGCTCGCCTGACGTATGCTCTTTGTGAAAAGACATGTCCAGCGCGAGACAATGAGCTACAAGATCGGCACGCAACTGATTGGTAGCCGTCCACGCGATATACTCGCTAAAGTAGGTAGTCGCGACAGAAATTCCCAGGTTCAGTAAGGCCACGCCGATGAATAATACACCAGCCAGCACCAGTGATGTGGTGGCCCCACCCGCGATGGCAGTGTCAATAAAGTAACGCAGTATTTGCGGATTTAGTAGCTGCAAGCCAATGCTGGTCAATAGCAGCACTGCCAGCACCAGAGTTCTGAGCCATTGAGGTTTGAGATAGGTCTTGAGCAACGTGAGGTAGCGTTTCAGTGGGAGGCGCATCTTGTCTTCCTTTTCGCACGGCAAAACATTACAGGGAAGGTAGTAGGTCCGAAGTAAGCCCGCAGCAAGTCCACAGTAAGAATACCTAACAAGGTGTAAAAAAACATCGTTCCTTTGGACGATGTGTTATGCTTGACGAATACTTTATAATGAGGGGGTGAGAGGTAGTAAATGAACATCGCTAGCCAATACTTGCTGACACTGGCCAAACGGAATGCTCAAGCGTATGCTTCCCTACCCAACATCAAAGCTATTATGCTCACCGGCTCAGCAGCGGAAGGTATCAGCGACTTCTATTCCGATATTGACATGATCCTCTACTGTCAAGAACCCAATCTCCTTAAAGGGGATGGGCTTCCAAAAGTCCAACTTGACTAGTCTCGGTACACCAGTACCCCGTTCACAGTGTCACGACACCCTGCCATGCCTGCTCTAGTGGCTCGCTCTGTCGTTGGTGATTAAAAGACCTGATGGGAGGGTCGGTGTTGCCAACACGACAAGCACCGTGAACTTTGACGAAGAGCACCGTACTCTCGCAAGGGAGGTAAACGCCATGTTCGTTTACATACTCAATCAACACGGGCAACCCTTAATGCCTTGTCAGCCTCGTCAAGCAAGACGCTTGCTCAAATCAGAGAAGGCAAAGGTCGTCAAAATGGTTCCCTTTACGCTGCAACTGCTCTATGGCAGTAGTGGGTATAAGCAAGAAGTTTCCCTTGGCATTGATGCTGGCACCCACCATATTGGCGTGTCGGCTACCACGGAGAAAGCCGTGCTTTTTGCGGCGGAAGTCAAACCACGAGGCGACATACAGAGGCTACTTGCTACACGTCGTCAATTCAGACAGGCACGACGACAGAGGAAGACCCGCTACAGAAAGGCACGGTTCCTCAACAGAACGAAGCCGAAAGGATGGCTCGCTCCTTCGGTGCAGCACACGGTTGACGGCCATCTCAACATAATCTGGCTCGTTCACCAGCTCTTGCCCGTTTGCCGAACCATTATCGAAGTCGCGCAATTTGATCTTCAGCAACTCCGCCATCCTGAGATCCAAGGCAAAGCGTATCAAGAAGGCCCACAACTGGGCTTCTGGAATGTGCGGGAGTATGTGCTCTTTCGTGATGGGCATGGATGCCAGTGGTGTCATGGGAAAGCGAACGATCCGATCCTCAGTGTGCATCATATTGAGAGTCGAAAGACAGGCGGCGACAGCCCAGAGAACTTGATTACCCTCTGCGAAACCTGCCATGAGCTCATTCATCGAACGCATCAGGAACACAAAATTGAGCGCACAACGAGCCGTCTTCGTGATGCGACCCAGATGAATCTCATTCGCTGGCGCATCTATGAGCAAGGCAAGACGCTGTTTCCCGATGTACATCTGACGTATGGCTACCTCACGAAGCATACTCGGATCGAGAATGGCTTGGAGAAGTCTCACCTGATGGATGCACGCTGTATCAGTGGCTATCCTCTCGCAGAGTCGGATGGGTCCTGGTACTTGATCAAGTTGGTCAGAAGAAATAATCGACAATTGCATAAAGCCACTATTAAGAAAGGCGGCAAGAGGCAGAGGAACACCGTGCCCAAGGAGGTCCACGGGTTTCGCTTGTTTGACTGCGTGAGGTACCAGGGAATCATCTGTTTTGTCTTCGGGAGAAGAAGTTCGGGCTACTTTGATCTACGCGCCCTGGATGGAACGAAGATGAGCTCAAGTGCCAGGTACACCACGTTGAAAGTTGTCCAGCGGGCTTCGGCACGCTTAGTGGAAAGGAGAGCGGCATTTCCTCCCACCGTCTGAAGGCTGGTGGGTCTCCACGCCGCGACGTTTGATGAACATTGCTCCCTCCGCTCTAGCAAATCGCCTCGAGGCTATCTTCCACACTGACACAACGACTGCGGCCATGCAGCTTGAAGCACTCGTAAGCGAGACAGTTGCCCTTGTAGAGCAACATATGCCAGAGATCGAGACAGCACCGTTGAAGAAGAGAATTGGATGGCGGCAGCAGGGGTGGACATGATCTGCATATCTAAAGGATTTGATAATACAGTACTGCAAAGACACATCTCTTTATCTGCTGATCCCTTTCCATATCTATACACTGAGGAGTTTTTTTGCCAGTTGATCAACAAGCTACACAGTCGCGTCAAACTAAAGTATAGCAAGAAGTTTATGACATCGACTCTTATTTAGGCTTGACAGATATGTGCAGTATCACCTGGAATTTCCTCTTGCTCAGCTAACAAAAATAGCGTAATATTCGTCAAGAGAGACAATTGCTTACGTCAAAGAGGTAAGGAGCACTTATGGCGACTAAGTCAATTATTTGTCCCCTTGCGGGACCATCTGACAGAATACAAAAAGTCAGTTCAGTGTATACTGAAGGAACCTCGTATACTGAGGAAACTTCCTCTTTTTCCTCTACAACTCTAGCCATGAGCTTAGCTCCTCCCGCCATGCCCAAACTCCGAAATTTCACCGGGTGGTACGTAGCTGTTACTCTGTGTACTATTGCCTTGTTTTTCGCTCCCGTACCTTCACGAACAAAAATCTGGTATGTGGGCTATCTTGTTCTATCACTACCTTTAATAATACTCCTAGTGCATAATCAGCCGACATTTTTCGAGAAAACAGTACTGTAAATGAGCCTGTAAAGGCTTATGAGGTCCTATTTATTCCCGAATAGGTCTCTTGGATTTGCACTAGGCATAGGCGTTGTTTTTGTAACTGTCGGCTTCCCAAGTAGTAGCGAGATCATAACCAATGCTATTGCAGTTACAGGCGGAATTATATGGATGCTTGGCTATTTGGTAATGAATTATGGTGTGCTAATGAAAGCCCAGAGGACACAAAATGTCTATTACAGGATGGTAGCATACCCAACTTGGGTAGAGAAAAAAGAGAAGTGGGAGAGACTTTACTATTGTTACACCCATGATTTGGTATTTGATCCTTGTACAGGAGTCTCACTCCTCCTGCGAGAATAGGAATACTCCTCGATTAACATTTGTTAGTTGGACAAGGATTTTATTCCAGACAGTACTGCACATATATGTTGAGCCTGATAAGAGTTGATGTCAGAAGATAATGGCTCAAGTCCTGCAAGCTGCTCTGCTCTCACAACGACTCGACCGCACGGTAAGCCACGAGGGCACGGTTGATGAAAGCATCCGTACTGCCCAGATACCTGCTGGGGTCGAGTGTGTGGTCGATCTCTTCAGGAGAGAGCAGTTTGCTTACTTGCTCATCCTCCAGGACAATCTGGCGCAGGTTCTTATCTGACCCAATGACCTGTTTGCAAGCTTCTTGGACGATACGATAGGCTTCGGGTCTCCCCACGCGTGTTGCCAGTGCCATTGTCAACGATTCAGCCATAATGAGACCCCGCGTCATCGCAAGGTTCGCTTTCATACGCATGGGATCAATCTGTAGACCAACCACCGCATCCCTCACCCGCTCGACCGCGCTGGCGGTGTAACGGAAAAGGCTGGGGATGGCAGCCCATTCCGCCTGCCATCCTCCGACGGCTCGCTCGTGCTCTTGCGCCATCGCGGACAGGATCACAGGCACCATCCCGATTGCCAATCGCACGGACGCGATTGCACTCGTCGCGTCCACCGGGTTGTGTTTCTGCGGCATAGCCGACGACCCTCCCTTCCCTGGCGCGGCACCCTCCGCCACTTCACCGACCTCCGTCTGCGCCAGGAGAGCCACGTCGCCCGCGATCTTTTCCATCGCACCCGCTACGACGCCCAGCGTTGCCGCTATCTGAGCAACACGGTCACGCTCGGTATGCCAGGGAAGGTCTGGTGCCGAGAGGTGCAGTGTTTCAGCGAGGAGTTCTACAACACGAAGACCGTTATCACCGAGGGAAGCAAGCGTCCCGGCTGCACCGCCCAGTTGCACAGTCAGATGCTGCTGCTGGCACTCACGTAGCGCACGTACCTGGCGCGTCGCAAGTGCTAACCACCGCGCCGCCTTAAGGCCAAAGGTGATCGGCAATGCTTGTTGCAAGAGCGTCCTTCCAGCCATCAGCGTACTACGGTGCTGTTCAGCGTGTCTCGCGCAGGCAGAGCAGAGATCAAGCAGACCAGCCACCAGGAGACCAAGTCCCTCTCGCATTTGCAGCATCAAAGCAGTATCAATCGCATCCTGGCTCGTGGCACCCCAATGGACAAATTTCTGCGCGTCGCCAGTGACGTGTGCCGTCAGCATGCGTACAAGGGGGATAGCGGGAGTGCCAGCCGTCGCGGCCTCTTGGTACAGGGCGGCGATATCGAACAACTCCTCCCTGCAACTGGCCGCGATGACGAGTGCGGCCTCCTGCGGGATGATCCCGGCGCGTGCCTCTGCACTGGCGAGGGCAGCCTCAAAGGCCAGCATCCCTCGCACATGCGCCTCGGGGGAAAACACGGCAGACATCGTCGGCGTGCTGAACAATAATACGTCTATCGGCTCCGACATATGGCGATGCTCCGTCACAAGTTGAAAAACGCAGTCTCACCCGCGCCTTGCAGAACGATGTCAAAGCGGTAGACAACCGTCACGCCCTCAGACTCGCGTTTGGCCAGTAGTGTCGCCCGCCGATGATCGGGAACACACAACAGCACCGGATCCTCAGCATTGGTTGGCTCATCTCCGAAGTAGAGACGTGTCATGACATGGTTGAGCAGTCCACGCGAGAACACAGTGACACAGATGTGCGGTGCCTGCAACCGTGTCTCATCGAATGGGACGGGGCCGGGCTTGATTGTCTCGAACCAATAGTATCCTTCATCCTCTGTGCCAGCACGCCCGAACCCTATAAAAGATGGGTCTAGCGGCGCGGAACCCTGATTCGTGGCATGGTTATAGCGACCGTGTGCATTGGCTTGCCAGATTTCGACCATTGCATCGGTGACAGGCATCCTATCGCCATCGAAAACGCGTCCCTCAATGCGAATGCGTTCGCCGACCGTCTCAGGCTGGGTCAGCACATGGCGCACTGCATCCTCGCGCAACAGAGCGGGCGAGAAGAATGGACCCACCGTCTGTGAACCGGTCAGAAGGAGTTTACTCATTGCCCTACCTCCGCCGACTCGAAAGGCGTAGCATATGGCCCGCGCAGAACGATGTTCCAGCGGTAGCCGAGTGCCCACTCCTGCTCGGTTACGTCATGCGCATAGGCAGCGATCAGGCCCTTGCGTGCCGCTTCCGTCGGCAACGCGCTCATAATAGGATCGAGCTGGTGGAGCGAGTCATCAGGAAAGTACATTTGCGTCACTAAACGCGACAGGGCAGAAGGGCCAAACACCGAGAAATGGATGTGGGCCGGTCGCCAGGCGTTGGGATGGTTCATCCAGGGGTACGCGCCGGGACGAATCGTCAAGAACCGATAGACGCCGTCCTCATTCGTCAAACAGCGACCCATGCCGAGAAAGTTCGGATCGAGTGGCCCAGGCCATTGATCTCGTTTGTGGAGGTAACGACCAGAGGCATTGGCCTGCCAGATCTCCAGGAGCGTATTCGGCACAGGAACCCCACGGTCGTCAAGCACGCGACCGGTCACGATAATGCGCTGGCCGATGGCCTCGCCTCCGGTTCCAGCGTTCCGTGTGAGATCAGCATCTTCCGCGGTGATGGCACTGATGGCGGGGCCTGGTCCCGTTAGTTCCGAGAGGGTCAATGGTACATCAATAAGTTGAAGCAGTGGAGCGCGCCGTCGCGTGGATTGATAAGCCTCATACAGATAGGGCGGGAAGACCTCTCGATCTCCTCGCACGATTGCACCAATAGTAGTGGTAGTGTTCATACATCCTCCTGGCTTGTCCGCGCCGGGCCTGTCTCTTCTGCTGCCTGTGCAGACTGCTGAAATACTTTCTTTGCGGTCGAGAACGCGCTATTAGCGGCGGGTACTCCTGCATACACGGCCACATGGAGCAGTACCTCCGCGATTTCATGCGGGTCAACACCGATGTTACGGCTAGCACGCAAATGCAGAGCCAGTTCTTCCCGACCCAGGGCCGCCAAAATAGCGATCGTCACCAAACTTTTCGTCCGCCGATCCAGATCGGGTCGCGCCCACACGGAACCCCATGCCGACTCCGTAATAAAACGCTGAAAGTCGGCATCGAACTCGGTAACGCGTGCTTGCGCTTGTTCGACATACTCGCTTCCAAGCACCTCCTTGCGTACATTCATTCCGATGTCGAAACGCGATTCCGTCATAATTGCTGCTCCAATTTCAGCGTGTCGAGCCACGAACGACATGCTGCCTTACTCTACACGCAGATACAAAATTTCTTACATTATACCATCATTAAGCTTACCAGATGGGAAGTTTATAGTACCCTTTAGGGCTATGCACAAATCCAGCAGGGTTCTTAGGGACTGCCGTCCCTAAGCCTTTCACTGGGAGGTTTTTTGAAGCGCGCCGGTTTCGCCTGTCAGGCTTCGCGCAGCGCAGAATCTCCGTGCGGCCCGACGAGAGATTCTGCGCGGCGCTCAGCATGACATTCCCCCTCGCCGATGCCTTTCCTCAAAAAACCTCCCAGTGAAAGAGTCCCTAAGCGGGGTGTGGGGTGTCCCCACTTTTCTTCTTTCTTCCCGCCGAAGGCGGGAAAAGGAACTTTTGAGAAGTCCTGAGTTTCTTTTCCCCTTGTTTGCTTGAAGCTTATACTTGTGTTAGGATATGACAAAGAATGTGAAGCTAGTTAGGCGTAGGGAGTTGCTATTAATGGCCTATCAACCAATCGAAAACTATGGAATTATTGGAAACGCACATAGTGCAGCACTGGTAGGGATGAATGGGTCCATCGACTGGTTCAGTTTTCCTCACCTCGACTCCCCGACCATCTTCGCGGCCCTACTCGACGAACATAAGGGCGGTCATTTCCAGATTGCGCCCAGCTCTGACGGTAGCAAGTGTAAACAGCACTACTGGCCCGACACCAATGTCCTGGTCACGCGCTTCCTCTCACCTGACGGCGTCGGCGAAATTACTGACTACATGCCTATCGGTATTTCCGCCCAAAGCCGCAACGGCCACCTACGCGGGTATCACTGCCTGATCCGTCGCGTCAAAGTCGTCCGTGGCATGATGGCCTTTACCATGAATTGTACTCCGGCCTTTAATTATGCACGCGATGCGCACGAGGTCGAAATCGATGCCGATGGTGCTAGTTTTCACTCACCAGGTCTCAGTGTAGGTCTGGCCACAAATGTACCCCTCAAGCAGCAAGGTACGGGGGTCTGCGCCGAGTTCATCCTGCAAGAAGAAGAAACAATGACCTTCGTGCTACAGGAAACCGAGCCAGGAGCTAGCTATGGCCTACCCATGTCTGAGGCTGAGGCCGAGGAGCTTTTCCAGCAAACCGTGGCATACTGGCACCGCTGGCTAGCCAAATGCACATACAAAGGCCGTTGGCGGGAAAGCGTACACCGCTCGGCACTGGTACTCAAACTCCTCACATTCTCGCCAACGGGTGCGATTGTCGCCGCCCCCACATGCGGCCTTCCTGAGCATGTGGGCGGCGTGCGGAACTGGGACTACCGCTACACCTGGATTCGGGATGCCGCCTTCACGCTCTACAGTTTGCTACGTATCGGCTTTACCGAGGAGGCCGAGCAGTTTATGGCCTGGCTGGAAGCCCGCTGCCGCGAACTCAATACGGACGGTTCCCTGCAACTCATGTACGGCATCCATGGTCGCCATACTCTGACCGAGGAGACACTCGATCACCTTGAAGGCTACCGCGGCTCACGCCCCGTCCGCATTGGTAACGGTGCGTATGACCAGCTACAGTTGGACATCTACGGCGAGCTGCTCGATGCCGTCTATCTCTATGCCAAGCATGGTGGACTGGTCTCGTATGATCTCTGGACTCATCTGCGCCGCCTGCTCAGTTGGGTCTGCGAGAACTGGCAACGTCCCGATGAAGGGATTTGGGAAATGCGTAGCGGTCGTCAATCCTTCGTTTACTCCAAGCTGATGTGCTGGGTAGCCCTTGATCGCGGTCTGCGTCTGGCTGACATGAGTTCCTTTCCCGCCGAGCGAGATCGCTGGCTGCGCGTCCGTGACCAAATCTACGAAGAGATCATGGCGAAAGGCTGGAGTCCGAAACGACAGGCATTTGTGCAAGCCTACGGCAGCGACAACTTGGATGCCTCGTTGCTGCTCATGCCGCAGGTCTTCTTCGTCTCACCTAAAGACCCTCGCATGCTCAAGACGCTGAACGCGATCAATCGCTCCCCCAGAGAGGGTGGGTTGGTCACCAATAGTCTGGTGTATCGCTATGATGTGAAGCTGTCAGCCGATGGCCTCACAGGCGAGGAAGGTGCGTTCAGCATGTGTACTTTCTGGCTGGTCGAGGCACTCACCCGTATAGGGCAAGTGGACCGCGCCCGCTTCATTTTTGAACAAATGCTGGGCTACACGAACCACCTGGGACTCTATGCCGAGGAGATCGGCTCCAGTGGCGAGGCCCTGGGAAATTTTCCCCAGGCTTTTACACACCTCTCCCTGATCGGTGCAGCCCTCAACCTCGATGAAGCCCTTAGCTCACCCGAATTGCATTAGCAGGTAGACCAAGGGGCCCAGGGCATACTGTTACTGGAGTTCTGTTTGACAGAACTCCAGTAACAGCTTTTTATCAGGAACCCCATACCTCCTGAGCTATGCTTGCCACCAGTTCCAGCTTGCGCCGCTGATCTTCAAGAGAAATATGATTCCCTTCCATGGTTGATGCGAAACCGCACTGCGGGCTGAGACCAAGTCGCTCTAAAGGCAGATACTGAGATGCTTCCTCTATGCGGCTGCGCAATTCAGCAGCAGTTTCCAGGCGCGGCTTCTTGGTAGTGACAAGACCAAGTACCACAAAGCGATCTTCCGGTACATGTCGCAGTGGTTCAAATCCTCCTGAACGGGAATCGTCATATTCGAGCAGGAAACGGTGAAAATGGGTCTGCGTAAATATGCGCGAAATTGGTTCATAGTCACCACTGGCATAAAACTTGCTCTGATTGTTCCCGCGACAAACATGTATGCCAAAGGTGATGCCGGGATGATCGCGAATGATGGCATTATCCATCTCGATGCAAGTGTCAATGATTTTGTCAGGATCGTTCCCACGCTGGCGATACCCCTCGCGCATCTTGGGATCGAGCAGCGCGGCATACTGGGGCGCATCAATCTGGATATAGGTACAACCCAGCCGAATCAATTCTTCTACTTCACGGCGCGAGAAATCTACGATATCGGCCAAATAAGCGTCACGAGTTGGATAAGCAGATTTCGACTTCTCAGGGTCATAGTATGCCGCGGCCTGCTGAGCACTGATCATCGTTACTTTTCCAGACCGTGCTGTACACGAACGCAGATAAACCCATTCCTCCGCGCACATACTCCTTTTCCATTGCAGTTTCTCAACGACAACAGGACGCTTGAGCACAAGTTCCTCACCTGTCTCATCCCGAAAAGGAATGGCCCAACCACCATACTTATCAAAACCCGCCAACGCCTCGATAAGATGTCCATAGAAGGCGTAACGCCGCATCTCTCTATCAGTGATAACGTCGATGTTGGAACTTTCTTGCAAAGCGATTGCTTCATGTACCGCCCGATCCTCCACAGCTTTGAAGGCAGCCGCGTTCATTTGACCAGCCTCGAACTGCTTCCTTGCCTCTGCCAGATAGGTCGGCCTGAGCAGGCTTCCCACTACTTCACTATGCCAGGTCATTTTCAGTTCCCTCCTAGTAATTACGCAGTAATCACATGGGTCAAAACCCACCTGAAAACGGGGTAAGCTAACACAAATACGTTACCTCATTGTACCACTCGCACGGCTGTAAGCGAGTGAGAAAGGAACCGTAGGAACCGATTTATCGTGCTCACCGCCGCACCCTGTCTGGGGGACAGGTAATGGCAGGTAATAATCGGCCCGTCCAGTTGGCGATTGTCCATCTCGATGAATAATAGGCGTCTCACGCCGCGTGCTTGCTCAAAATTGTCGTCGAGTGGTAGTTTAGGACACCTCCGTTGCCGCTGACCAGGAGCAGATCGTTTTTCTCTACCTGTCGCTCACCGCCTTGCCCGCGGGCCTGCACCACCGCCTCAGATAACGGCGTAAAGCCCCACATATAGTAAGACGACAACTGACCACCACCTGTATTGGTGGGCAGAGAGCCACCCGGCCCCAGTTTACCATCGGAAACGAACGCACCGCCCTCGCCTTTTGCACAGAAGCCATAGTCCTCGAGCGTCACCAACACCGTATACGTGTAGCAATCGTACAGTTCGCAGATATCGATATCCTTCAGTTCGATACCAGCCATCCGCAAGGCCCGCTCGCCAGACTTCCTGGCCCCAGTATAAATACCAGGTTCTCGATCAGTGCGTTGGTTATCACCGGGAGACTCTTGACCCAGACCCAGGACATAGACTGGTGGCTGCTTCAACGTCTTTGCCCGCTCGCCAGAAGTGAGAATCACTGCCACCGCACCGTTAGAAACCAGGCAGCAATCAAATAGATGCAAAGGTTCCGCGATAAAGCGCGAGTTCTGGTGCTCTTCCAACGTCAGTGGCTTGCGCATCTGCGCCCATGGGTTCATCTGCGCCCAGTTCCGCTGCGAGACGGCGATGGCCCCTAGCTGTTCACTGGTCGTGCCAAAGCGGTGCATATGCCGACGTGCCGCCAGAGCGTAGCTGGGATTGGCACCATAATTGCCATACGCGTGACGAAGAGAAGCCATCCCTGTTATAGGAATCTGGTTCGCGCCAGTGTACGATGCGCCCGAAGAGCGTGCGGGAGCCAATGGAGCATCAGCATAGACGAGAACCACAGTGTTGGCCAACCCCTCCTGGATCGCCATAGACGCGTATTGAATCATCGTTCCGGCAGTGGAACCATAGGCATTCATGACATTGAGTACAGCCAAATCTTCCAGGCCCAGTGTCATTTGCAGCATTGGATTCATCTCATGAGACAGGTTGGCGTTAATAAGCAGGCCATCCACTTCTTCCTTTGTCAGACCAGCATCATCCAGTGCCAGTTTAATGGCTTCCGCGGCAAAATCGGAGGCACTGCGCCCATAAATTTTTCCCATGGCCGTCACACCCAGTCCCACAATGGCACATTTCCCTTTTACACTCATCTGTTCGAGCTCCTTGTTGTCCTGCCTATTTTCCTGTCCAGTTGGGCTTGCGCTTCTCGGCAAACGCCTTTGGTCCTTCAACAAAATCTTGTGACGCGAGCAAGCGTTGGAGCAGAGGTCGATCACGCTGCATAGCCTCCTCGACGGAATACGTCAGCCCTGCAAGCACAGCCTCCTTGGTGAGTCGCACGCTCAAAGGAGAACACGCCAGGATTTCGCTGGCCCAACGCTCAGCCGCCGCCATGAGTTCTGTTCCTGGCACGACCTCGTTGACAAAACCCATGTGGTAGGCTTCCTGCGCCGTAATCTGCTTGCCCGTTAACATCATCCCCATAGCCTGTTTGAGGGGAATCTGCTGCGGCAAACGATGCATGCCACCCGCACCAGCCACAAGACCCACGCGTGGCTCAGGCAGGCCGAAACGTGCATGCTCGGCTGCGATAATGATGTCGCACGCGAGTGCAATCTCAAAGCCCCCTCCGACGGCGACGCCATTCACCGCCGCAATGATGGGCTTCGAGCACGCAAAGCCGCTGGTGATCCCGCCAAAAGGCACATTCTTATCCGACATCTTCTCGCCCCGCGCCGTTGCCGCCGCGGTCGCTTTGAGGTCGTTTCCCGCCGAGAATGCCCGATTGCCCGCTCCCGTCACGATAGCCACCCAGGACTCGTCGTCCTGCTTGAAGTCGGTAAAGATCTCGCTTAGTTCTACACTGGTATCGTAGTGCAAGGCATTCATCACTTCGGGACGATTGATCGTCACGTAGGCAATGTGCCCTCTTTTCTCATAAATCGTGTACTGATAGCTCATAGTCGTTCCTTTCCACACATCGATTCCAATTCCCATTCAAGTTTGCCCTATATAACCAATGTTGCTAGTTGGAGAAGGGCTAGAGAGAGAACTGAGCAATAGCCAGTTTGCCGTCAGCCAGTTCGATCAGACAGTTGAGCATGGCTGCGAGATAGCCAAAGCGTGCTGTCAAGTA
>JBPCJY010000129.1:0-9421 GCA_051004815.1 Ktedonobacteraceae bacterium | reverse complement strand
TTCTTGCCGAGGGGGGGGACACCATTGGTTGGGACTTCCATCGCCCCCCCCCCCCCCTCCCTTTCCCCGCCAGCTTGTCTCAGAGTGGTGCTCGTATCATCAGCCCCACGGTATATAATGAATCGGCTTGTCACATTAACTGCACATACCTGTTGGCGTAACCAATGAAGAGGTCAGTTGATTGGGACTGGTCACCTGGATACCACCCGGCCCAGGATAGGTATGATCGGCAGGCAACGCGCCGCTCCACGTAAATGTATAGGTTCGCACAGTCTGTCCAGGGCTAAAGGTGATGCTGGCCGGAGTTTGTCCACGTCCATTGTTCACCGTATAACTGAACTGAACGGTACCACCAGGGCCGTTGGCCGCGACATGAATGGTGGCTGTATAGGTCACAACTACGGATGTACCGCACGATAGCCCCTGAATGGATGTAGGACTCACCGTCATATCAACGTTCGTGACTTGAAACGCTGCCGAAGCTGTACACTGTCCCGTTGGCGCAACCAATGGAGATGTCAGTTGATTGGGACTGGTCACTTGAATACCACCCTGTGCAGGATAGGTATGGTCGGCAGGCAACGCGCCGCTCCACGTAAATGTATACGTTTTGCTGATCTCTCCTTGACCAAATTTGATACTGGCCGGGGTTTGACCACGCCCGTTGTTGACTGTGTAATTGAACTGGACGGTGCCACCTGAGCTGTTGGCTGCAACGTGAATGGTAGCCGTATAGGTAACAACTATCGACGTACCACACGACATCCCTTGAATGGATGTGGGGCTTACCGCCATATCTATTTTCGTGACCTGGAACTTCGCAGGTGTACACTGCCCCGTTGGCGCAACCAGTGGAGAGGTCAATTGATTGGGACTGGTCACCTGGACACCACCTGACCCAGGGTAGGTATGATCGATTGGCAACGGGCCACGCCACGTAAATGTATACGTTTTGCTGGTCTCTCCTGGCTTGAAGTTGATACTGGCTGGAGTTTGACCGCGCCCATTATTGACCGTGTAATTGAACTTGACAGTACCGCCAACGCTATTCGGCCTGACGTGGAAGACAGCCGTATAGGTCACGGTCAAGTTCGTACCGCAGGAAAGGCCCGCAATCGATCCAGGCGTTACCAACATAGTGACCGAAGTGACCTTCAATGGCACACGAGCGGTTGAAATTGTTGATGGTTGGTTAGGGGAGCCAAGGCCTCCATTATGTTGAACCGCGTAAAAAACAAGTGCCATACTGCCAACCAGGGCTACCAGGAAGACAGCCGCCGCCAATATATTAAGTCGCTGCATCAGCGCAGCACGCCGTGGGTGTGCTCCACGCGGGTTGCCAATAGCTCCAGCACCGTATGGCGTTTGTGGGTTTTGCATAGGTTGTTCCTTCTTACTCTCTTGAGTATCTTGTTCAAAAAGGGGTGCGCTCGCGATGCGGTTCCAGATCCGCTCCAGCCTGTCTTGCTCCTGCTGGCTATCGGCCTGGTAAAAGCTGCGTAGATACGCCATTGCTTCCGCATCTACACGGTCGCCTTCCTTGAATTGGCTTACGCTTTCAATTTGTCTATCTACTTCTTCAGGTAAAAAAAACTCATCCTTCTCAGCCACTTTTCTGCTCCCCCCTTCCGCGTTGATAGATTTTCCGTAAAAGATTTAAACTGCGTGAAAGAGTGACGCGCACAACGTTTTCCTGTTTCCCCAACGTCGTCGCGATCTCATTACAGGATAAATCCTGGCCAAAGCGCATGCGTAAAATCTGCTGTTGCAGCGGGGGTAAGCTTTGCAAGTGTACATACAAATCCATATAATCTTCTTGCCGCAAAGCTGCATATTCGGGGCTTGCCATCTCATCTTCAAAAAGACCGTCAGCTACATGCTCAAGTGTCACGTTCTGACGAGTTTTCGCCCGCCTGTACGTATCGATCACTTTGTTGCGGGCAACGCGCCAGAGCCACAACTGCTTCTCTTTCTCCGCTAGCGCGGCAAATTTTGTATTTTCGATAGCCGCCACGAAAACTTCCACCACCAGATCTTCCGCATCTTCTTCTGAGGCAATGCGCATACGGACATAGGTAAGCAGACCCGGTGCGTGTTTCCTGTACAGAAGTGCCATCTCCTGCTTCGCCTGTGCCATATGGCTGTTTGCTTGCATCGTTTCCCTCGTGCTGTTTGAGTAACTCACCTTAACTATCGTTTAGCACAGCGAAATATTACAACAAATGGGAGTCAGTTTATAGAGAAAGCCTCAAAATGTGAAAAGAGCACACCGGGAAACAATTGGAATAGTTGCCCTGAGCAAAGATGTTCTTCATAGTAGAGAGATAATTGTGAGCCTGCTTACAATTATGCTCGGTTTGTAATACATTGAAGAGGAGAATTGTTTGATGAATACCTGGAATGAACGAAACAAAGCGGTTATTGAAGAATTCCGTGCCCATGGAGGCAAGGTGAAAGGTTGGGCATCGTTAATTTTGCTGACAACCACAGGAGCCAAAACAGGACAACCGCGCATTGCCCCTTTGATGCTTGTGACTGATGGTGATCGCCTACTTGCGGTAGCGTCCAAAGGCGGCTCTCCGCAACATCCTGAGTGGTATCTCAACCTGCTGGCTCACCCGGAAGTGACGGTTGAGGTTGGCAGTGAGACATTTACTACCACAGCCCGTATTCTCACCGGCGATGAGCGAGAACAGGCATTCACGAGAGCAGTAGAAGTATTTCCTCCCTATGGCCAATACCAAAAGAAGACGGCCCGCGAAATTCCTGTCATTGCCCTCGAACGACCAGCCAAATAACTCACCCGCTGTACTGGGTGCATCGGCTTGCCGTCTGCACGTACAGCTATACACCAATCAGCCAAGCATATAATCTCTTTACTCATCTTATTACTCACAATTCAAACATAGAACATGTGTATAATAAGAAGTAAGAGATTATGTTGTTTCCTCTCCTTCAAGTCTGATTTTTTCTTTTGCGAACGCTTGCAGAGCCATGACATTTTCTGGAGTAACATGAGGAGATTCAGGTGGAACCGGAATTTCCGACAATATCTGCACTAAATCTAATCTATTGGCTTCTGCTAGTTGATTCCATGTTGGATAAAGTGCTTGCAAAGCAGCCATATAGTCATCGTTAAGCCAGGAGTATACTCTCTTGAGTTCCTCAAATTCTTGATTTCCTTGTGTCATGAAACACTCCTTTGTTTAAGCATATTTTTCCAACTTTTACTGCTATGATAGCATAAACTCGTAAAAACCTGTTAGGGTCTTCACAAATGAAGGTCGCTTGCATAAAGGAATCTCAGAAGAGCTAAAAAACGCAACACGCCCTTGCTTGCCATTACACACGAGAAAGCGAAGTTTTTCCCGCAACATTTCCCGTACGATTGTCTATAACGCTGATCTCAATATGATAGCCCAAAGCACCAAGATAGTGCTGGAGTGTCCCTAACTGAATATTGGCTGTAGCTTTCTCTAAGCGACTAATGGCTTGCTGCTTCAAACCAGCACGTTCCGCAGCCTTACTCTGTGTTAATCCTTGTTCTTGCCGGATTTGATACAGCATGCTTGCAAGGTCAAGAGCCGTTTCTGCAGCAGCGTACCCCTGGCGTTCCTCATCGGAGAAAGCAGCAATATAGTCGTCAATCTCATTGTAGGGCTTGCTGTTTTCACTCATAGCTGCCGTTCCTCCCACACTTTTTTATAGGTACGAGCTCGTTCTAGCTCTCCCGTATCGACTTTTCGCTGTTTCTTCACATATCCATTGGTGACGATAATCTCTCGGCCTTGTCGAAAAAAGAGGAAGACGCGAGCGATGTTCTTGTCACCTATCCGTAGCTCGAAGATATCGTGTTTCTGATCTACCAGTTCAGTAAGTGGCGGCCCGTGTCTCTCACTCATCTCAAGCTTCTTGATCCCTGCTACAACGAGTTTGTGAAGTATGCTGTCCTGTTTCCTTAAGTTCTCTAAGAATGTGAGGATCGGTTTGTTCCCATTGGCGTCGTAATAAAAGCGTACACTAAACAGCATCGAATACCCGCTGTTTCTTTGTACGTCTTACAACATCTATGTTGTATTGTACACGAGAGAGCCTTTTCTTGCAATACCTACTCATTTGGCGATTACACATGTGAGGTGCTCGTGATAGGCTCTGGTCTGTTCCAGCCCGGTCGTGATGAGGAATGCTTGGCTCTCCCTGCCGCTAAACTCGTCAATCCTCGCACGGCTGCCTCGTACTTCAAGCTAATTTGCCGTAGCAGTGCTGCTACTGCGCTCTTCTGCTCGTACATAGAGGTCTCCTTCTTGTCAGTTTTGCAGATCTTTCGTGAGCCTGTTCGTGGCTTACGGCAATGATAACAGAATACTCTCTCTTCTTCCTCACTAGGATTCACGATTACCTCACGATGCATGAGTATTTGGATATTGGAGAAGTAGCGAGGAGTATTGACCGTCAGAGAAGCCATACTTGACTTGAGGAGCAGAAAATTGTTGAATCATTTCAGATGCTGCTCAATTGAGTTGCTGCCTATTGATTGAAGGAGAATTATTCCACATGGCGCAAGAAACACAAGATCAAGCACAAACCGTTCTGGTTGGTACATCTCTTCTCCGCCTGGACGGACCTGATAAAGTGACTGGACGTGCGCGTTACGCGGGAGATCAGCTCTTGCCAGGGATGCTGTTCGCCCGTCTGGTTCTCAGCCCATTTGCCCATGCGCGTATCGTGAATATCGACACGTCGACCGCGTTGTCCCTGCCAGGAGTCGTAGCTGTTTTCACTGCCGAAACCTTGGGAATGGCCCAGGCAGGTGATCTCCTCGCTCGTTCACAATCTCCACTGGCATAACAAGAGGTCTTATGGTGCGGCCATCCCGTGGCCGTCGTGGTTGGCGAAACAGAAGCTATCGCCGAAGATGGAGCCGCCGCCGTAGAGGTCGATTACGATCCCCTACCTGTTGTCATCGATCCCGAGGCTGCTATACGTTCAGATTCGCCCCTTACTCGCTCTTACCTTGAATCTCCGTCAGCCGAAGGAGATGCGCACGTCGCCGCCCCTCAATGGGAAGCACCGATCGCGGAAGAAGAACTTTCGCGGAACGCCAGCCAGACACCGCCTATCAAGATGGGCGATATCGAGGCCGGTTTGCGCGAGGCTGATGCGGTGGTCGAACGCACGTATCGCACCCATCCTGTGCATCAGTCCTACATGGAGCCACACGCAGTCACCGTTTCGCCCAGCTCTTCCGGCCATGAGCTGGTAGTTTGGCCCAGCACGCAGGGCTTGTTCAATGTGCGCTCTGCCGTAGCCAAAGCTCTCAAGATGCCTGAGCGGCACATTCACGTTGAGTCTGTCCCCATCGGTGGAGGCTTTGGCGGCAAGGAGACGCTGCTTGAGCCTTTGGTGGCGATGGTGGCATTCCGTCTACGCAAGCCAGTGTGCCTGGTCTACACGCGCCAGGAAGACTTGCTGGCTGGTAACCCCGCCCCACAAACCGTCATCACCATCAAAATCGGTGCGAAGAGAGATGGGACGCTCACCGCCATTCAGGTCAGGATGATTCTTGATTCGGGTGCCTATCCCAATCCCCTGGCAGGCTTCTCTGGTTTCCATTTCGCCGGTGCCTATCGTTGCCCCAACATCGATATCTGGTGCTACGTGGTTCGGACCAATAAGCCCGGTACCGGTGCCTATCGCGCTCCTGCCGGTCCACAGGCATACTTCGCACTTGAAACGGCGGTGCAGGAGCTTTGCCAGCAGCTTTATGACCCTGTGTTATTGTTCAAAGTGTCACATTGATTTGAACCATGCCTAAGGTTTTGAAAAGACAAACTCTCTCGCTTTTCCCCTTGTATGTGTACAATGACTAGCGTGCGACAGAATTCATTCATCTGCTCCCGCTAGTTCTCCAAGGATATTGGGACACTAAGATAACGCTTTCAGAAAGCGTTATCTTAGTGTCCCAGAAGGCTACCTGATACGAGAGAAATTCAGTCCACGCCTCTATTGTGCGAGTCCACAACTTTATTCTTCGTGAACAACTTGTACAGCTAAATTCCCTCCCTACTCTACCGTCACCGACTTCGCCAAATTCCTTGGCTGATCCACATTACATCCTCTGGCCACCGCCGCGTGGTAGGCGAACAACTGCAAGGGAATGCTCACCAGCAGAGGACTGAACACCTCTAGCGTCTCCGGCACATACATAATATCGTCGGCGTGCTGGCGGATGGACTCATCGCCTTCCGTCGCCACCACAATGACTCGTGCATCCCGCGCCCGTACCTCCTGGATGTTGCTCACCACCTTCTCGTACACATGCGAGGCCGTCGCTACCCCAATCAGCGGAGTATCAGGGTCAAGCAGCGCAATCGAGCCGTGTTTGAGTTCACCGGCCGGGAAGCCCTCCGCGTGAATATACGAGATCTCCTTGAGTTTGAGCGCACCCTCTAAAGCCGTGGGATAGCCCATGCCGCGCCCGATAAAGATCATACTACTACAGTGAGACATACGCCTCGCCAAAGGCGCAATCACATCGTCGGCACTGGACGCGGAATTAAGCACCTGCTGAACCTGGTCAGGAATATGTTCCAGGGCCGCGAGCAATTGTTGCGCCTGCTCAGGTTTCACCTTGCCGCGCTCTTGACCCAGCCAGAGAGCCAGCAGGTAAAGCACAGTGACAGAACTGATAAAGGTCTTTGTGGCCACGACACCAATTTCTGGCCCCGCTTGCAGGTAAAGCACAGCATCGGACAGCCGTGTGATCGCGCTGGCAACAACGTTGGTGATGGCAATGACGGGTGCGCCGCGCCCTCGTGCCTGACGAATACCAACCAGCGTGTCCGCCGTCTCCCCTGATTGAGTGACAGCGATGCAGAGCGTCTCTGGCCCCACTATAGGGTCACAGTAGCGGAACTCGGCAGCCGTAATCGTCTCTACAGGAATACGCGCCCACTGCTCGATAGCGTACTTGGCGATTAAACCCGCGTGATACGAAGTGCCACAGGCCACGATAACGATGCGCTGAATATCAGTCAGCAGATCTGCCTTCCGCACACGCTCCAACTCGTCCATCTGTAATTGACCATCGCGCACGCGACCGAGCAAAGCGCGGCGCATGGCATCCGGCTGCTCAAAAATCTCTTTGAGGACGAAATGTGGATAGCCGCCCTTCTCCGCCGCCTCGGCATTCCACTCAATAGTGAGCGGTTCGCGTTGGACAGGCGTGCCATCAAGTTTAGTCATGACAACACCATTGGCGTGCAGAGCAACCATCTCGCCTTCGTCAATAATCAGCACGCGACGCGTATGTTTCAGAATAGCCGGGATATCAGAGGATAGGAATTGTTCGTGTGTACCCAGGCCAACGATGAGCGGCCCACCGCCGCAACGCGCTCCAATCAACAAGTCAGGTTGTTCACGGCTAACCACGGCGATGGCATAGGAGCCAATCACCTGTTGTAAGGCTCGCCGTACCGCCTGTTCCAGATCATGCGCGGCTTCACCAAAGTAGTATCGTTCGATCAAGTGGGACAACACCTCGGTATCCGTCTCGGAACAGAAGGTATGGCCTTCACGCGTCAATACCGAGCGCAACTCGGCGTAGTTCTCAATGATACCGTTGTGAACGACGGTCAACACGCCGCTACAATCAGTATGGGGATGGGCATTCACGTCGTTGGGGCGACCATGCGTGGCCCAGCGCGTGTGTCCGATGCCGAGGGTACCCGCGGTAGGATGGGAACCATTTTCGAGCGAGGCCACAAGGTTGGCGATTTTGCCTGCTCGGCGGTGTACTTCGAGCGTTCCAGTGGAGGTCAAAACGGCGATGCCAGCAGAGTCATAGCCGCGATATTCGAGTTTGCTCAAGCCATCAAGCAATATAGAAGTAACGTCGGTGCCCTTTGGGCCGACGTAGCCAATGATACCACACATAGGGTCGGGTATCCTTTCATATTTTCGCAAAAGGTAACACGTTGTGCCATGGCATCTTAAAGGATGTCAGACACTTTCTTTGTTGTTGTTGTTACCTCTATCACTGATAGCGTTTTGTGCCAGCCGTTACCAACTGGATTTGTGGCTATCTTTTCAGGGTAGTGACATACCCTGGAGGCTCCCCGCTGACGGATCCGAACAGCCTCCACCTCGTCAACCGCGCCCCCTCCTATTGGCCCGGCCCATGCGCTACTAGACACGACAATGTTCATACAACACAGTATACCATTACACACACCACATAAATGTGAACGAGGACACAATTGCTATTTGCCGAGGTGCATCTCATTTCTTGTATTGAGAGTGAAAGGCGTAGGGACAGGGGGAAGTGTGGTAGGGATGTGGGGTCCTTTCACTCGTAGGTTTTGAGGAAAGGCATCAGCGAGGTGGAAGCTGTCATGCTGAGCGCAGCGAAGAATCTCTCGTGGTGCGGGAGATTCTTCGCTGCGCTCAGCATGACAGGTTGCTGCGCTCAGAATGACAGGTTGCTGCGCTCAGAATGACAGGTTGCTGCGCTCAGAATGACAGGTTGCTGCGCTCAGCATGACAGGTTGCTGCGCTCAGCATGACAGCTTCATTTGCTCTCACATGCATGATTTATTGTGCAACTTTTTCCAGGGCTGGCACGGGTTCAGTGAGTGGGCCGACATGATAGAGGTCGTCATGGTTCCACGCCACCTGGAAGGACGCGGCTGTCAACGCGATCATCAGCCAGATGGCCAGCGTTGCCAATGAGAGAGCGACTTTGCTATCCTTGAGTTGGAAGATCGCCACAAGTCCACTCAAGATTGTCAAGATGAACATGCTCAGCGTCAGGACGAAGGCATTGATGGGTGAACGTAGGCTAAAATAGGCCGCGCTGAACAGAACGTAGTTCAGCCAGGAGACGCCCTGCAATGCCAGGAATGTATCGCGTCCAGGCGTGTCCTTGGGTTTGTTCAGTACCTGTAAGTTCCCCCAGATGACCGAGATGTTATTGAGCGTCCACGCTGGGCCAAAAACCCACGAGGGCGGTGCAAAGACCGACTGCTTTAAGTTGCGAAAGTACGAGACATCGCCAAAAGTATCGCGCACACTTTTAATCTTCTGACCAGTGGCGACGCCCGTGATAGCTGACAGGCCAATCGTCAGTAGTTGTGCGAAGATATAAAAGATTACGCCGTGGTACCAACGCCATGGTTGTGGTTTCATTGAACGAGCAACGTTCTGTACCGTTTTTTTCACTTCTTTAGCGGTTGTAGACATAGATAGCTCCAATCGTTCCTGAGTATCAATAGCATGCTAACTCTTCAAACATTCTCGTCGCCTGTGGCGACTCGCTTATTCATATTGCTTGTGGCTTTTGCCGCCGACCGCGGCAAAAACCACAAAAAAATCAAAAACACTATATCCCAAGAAAGGTGTGTGCAATGTTTTCGGGCGGCAT
>JBPCJY010000128.1:0-5665 GCA_051004815.1 Ktedonobacteraceae bacterium | reverse complement strand
GAGCGCAGCGAAGCATGACAGCCCTTCTCTCCAAATGTCTGACATATATGGCATGCTTCTGCCACCGCCCACTAACGATATAACGCGTTTTTCCTACTCGCGTTACAGGTGCTATACTGTGTACGTTTCTTATGAACAGGGTTATTTATTGTTTTGACGGGAGGTATCGTTGGCACAAGTAAAAATGCCAACTCGTTCTTCGTTTATAATAATGCTATCGCGTACAATATTGGCCCGTGCAATAGTTTCGGCTTGAAGCGGAGAAAGAGCGATCAGGAAATACAAGCATGACATTCAGCGATATTCATCAAACGCCGTCAGGGGTGGACAGTAGGATGTTGAAACTTGCACACAGCCTTTCGGTGATAATGCCGGCCCACAATGAAGAGGAGGCTATTGCCGCGACCGTCCATGGCGTAATTGCTGCCCTGACTGCATGGGTAGAGGATTTTGAAGTTATCGTTGTCAACGATGGCAGTAAAGATGCTACCAGAACGATTGTGGAAGAAATCGCCGCGCAGGACCCGCGTGTACATATTATCAATCATCCGGTGAACCAAGGCTACGGTGCCGCCCTGGTCAGTGGCTTTGAGTCCGCCAGCAAAGACCTGGCCTTTTTTATGGACTCTGACGGCCAATTTGATATTCACGACCTCCAGCGTTTCTTCCCTTTTATCGATGAATATGACGCTGTGTTAGGCTATCGCATCGACCGTCAGGATACATGGTTGCGTAAACTGAATGCCTGGGGCTGGAAAATGTTGGTACGTCTCGTCTTCGGTTTGCATGTGCGCGATATCGATTGTGCCTTTAAGCTCTATCGCTCCCAATTCTTCCGCGAGCATCCCCTGGAAACACGCGGCGCGATGATCAATACAGAGATTTTGTACAAATTCACTCGCGCTGGCTATACCTATACACAATTAGGTGTGCGTCATTTGCCGCGTCGTAGCGGTCGGGCCACAGGAGCGAAACCAGCAGTAATAGCACGCGCTTTCCATGAACTATTCATCTATGCACGCAAGTGGCATCGCGAAGAAAAAGCCCTGCCACACGACCGTAAGCCTGAACAGCAAGAGCAATAGGGTAAGCAAGCTAAGGCAACGGCGCGGACCTCTCGTACTCTCGTAGGAGCGGGGATGGGCTTGCACGGGGAGGTTTTGTTGGCACCGCGGTGGCCTTGTCCTTCTGAGCGCAGCGAAGAACCTCTCGTGGCACGGAGATTCTTCGCTGCGTTCAGAATGACAGGCTCTGGAACTGCGCGGTGCCAAAAACCTACTCGTGAAAGCGGGAGTGGGGCTGATGTGGAGGGGGGACCCTTGTGGTCGTCCGTGGGTGGGGTACGGCATAACCTCCCACGCTTGATGCGAATTGGCGGCAATTCATTGTACCCCTATATTACAGTACACAGGTGGTGCTTATTTGAAAAGTATTGCCCATAAGGGGCGTCCCTCCCGTGGACGGTTGTCACTTCCCCAACGTGAATCTGTGGGATTGTACTTACACCAAAAGCTGCGCTTGGGATTATGGTTGACTTCAAACAGCTTATTATGCATCCTATTCTGCGTCATCGCCCTGGCTCTTAACCTGTATCGGCTTGGTGTGCCAGGCGTCTGGTTCGATGAAGCCTTTTCCGTGGAACTGGCGCGACAACCATTGCCACTGTTGTGGCATATCATCTTCGGCCCTGAGCCAAATATGGAACTTTACTACCTCCTGTTACATGCATGGTTAGCCGTAACAGCGTGGTGGGGTATGCATCCCACCGAGTTTGTTGTGCGCTTCCCTTCAGCAATCTTCGCGGCCCTCAGTGTCGTGGTTGTTTTTCTACTGGGGCAGCACCTCTCAGGACGCACTGTCGGTATCGTAGCGGCCAGCCTCTACTTGCTCAATGACCTCCAACTCGTCTACGCGCAGCAAGCCCGCTCGTATAGTTTGCAATTGTTGCTCGTTTGCCTGGCATGGTATGCCCTCTTTCATGCGACCCTGGACGAGGCACGACAATGGCGCTGGTGGCTCTGTTTTGTGATAGCTACTACCCTGGCCCTCTATGCGCACCTGTTTAGCCTTTTCCTGCTATTGGCACAGCTCTGCACCTTTGGCATATGGTCGCTCTCGCCGGCTTCCCGCTATAAGGCCCGTCAGCAATGGCGAGCAGGCCTGCTGAGCCTCATTTGTATTGCCCTCCTGTGCCTACCCCTGCTACCGCTGAGTCTCCAACCCCCCAAAACAGATTGGTTGCCCGTTCCTCATGTCAGAGACCTTGCCCTGTTACTATTCACCATAAGCGGAGCAAATAAAATCTATGCCTGTATGATAGTTGCCTGTTGTGGTCTGACCTTGTGCTCAGCACTCGCCAGGGTGTTCTCCCGCTCCCAGGGTACCCTGGGGTGGCGGGGATGGGACATGTGCCCTTATTTGAAATGTATTGCTCCTTGCGGGTACCCTGGGGCGAGGGGGACGGCCATCCTCCCAGCACTTCTCTGCTGGCTGTTCGTGCCGATCATCGTCACTTTCGTGCTCTCGCAAGGATCAATACGCCTCTTCTCATCGCGTTATCTGGTGACGGCGGTGCCGCCACTGCTGTTGTTGGTTGCCATGGGTATCACCACTGTTCGTTGGCGGTACGTGCGACTCGTACTTACTCTTGGGCTACTGCTCCTTGCGTTGCAGTCTGTTCCGTTCTATTATAGCAGTGCTCAGGTGGAGGATTGGAATACAGCGACGTTCTGGCTGGAGCATCAGTATCAGACCGGGGATGGCCTGGTCTGCTATGATAACGCGGTTGAGCAGGGTTGTCAGATCGCGGTTGAGTATTACCTGCACGCCTATCCTAGTGCCGCCCATTTTACCTCTGACGCGCCGGGAGCATTTTTCTGGACAACTTTTCGCTCTGACCATCCAGAGGCGGCGGTTGACCCGCTTGATCTGGCAACCTTTGCAGCAAAACATACGCGTCTCTTTTTTATTGTGGGGCGTTTGCCCAATGCCAGGGCCGCGCTACTAGCGCGACAAGCGCAACAATGGTTGGATAGCCGGTATCATTGTATCGCACAGATTGTGACACGCACCGTTACCGTGCGTTTATATATGACAGAACACACCGTTGTGTTGAAAACCCCAGGAGGAATTTCATGACCCAGGCAAGTGGCGAGTTGCACGATGCAGTAGAGGAAAAAGACACACCAATAAATGGCGCACGAGCAACGCCAGTATCGTTATGGCGACATAAGCTCTCGGCTATTGGCCACTTTTTTACCGTGTACTATTGGATACTTTGCATACTCATTGGCGGCATTGCTCTCGGCCTCAACTTCTACCGCTTAGGCATGCAAAGTCTATGGTTCGATGAAATACTCTCCGTCGAACGCGCACGCCAGCCTCTGTCAGTCCTTCTACAAATTATTTTCGCCACGCAGCCCAACATGGCCTTCTATTACATCTTTATGCATTACTGGCTAGCCTTCACTGCCTTGTTAGGTTGGCATCCCACCGAGATCGTGGTACGCTCACCCTCGGCAGTATTTGCTGCCGCCAGTGCTGTGATGATCTTCTTGCTGGGAAGACGCTTCTTGGGCATGATAGCCGGACTTGTCGCGGCAGCCCTTTATTTGCTGAATGACCTCCAACTGGTCTATGCCCAGGACACGCGCTCCTATGCCTTACAACTGCTCTTAATTTGTTTTGCTTGGTACGCTCTCTTCACCATTATGACGACACAATCGCGCCAGAAACACTGGTGGGTCTGTTTCGGTATTGCCATGTTAGTAGCTATCTATAGCCAATTATTCAGCTTCCTCATTTTGGCGGCGCAAGCTACGGCCTTTAGCGGCCTATGCCTGCTGCCCAGCCCTTGGCGCACAAATGTGCGTCAGCAGTTCCGCAATGCTCTTATCACGCTCGTCAGTATCCTCGTGCTGGATGTCCCGCTGATCTACGCCAGTCGCCATGGCTCAAAGACAGGTTGGCTGCCTATCCCACATCCCATAGATCTCTATCTACTCTTCCTCACCATCTGCGCGAATAGCAGAATCTACCTCTACCTGCTGCTGGCTATGATTGTGCTAGGACTATTTGTCGCGGCAATAGCCTATCGTTCCTGGGGAAAACACCTGCTCAGCCGTGTTTCTCCCGTCAATAGCCTTCAAGACGAACGTATAGAACGGTTGCAACAATTATCGCCGCTGGGTTTCGCGCTCGTATGCTGGCTCATCGTACCCTTAGTCTTGAGCTACGTCATTTCCCAGGGACCCATCCGCCTCTTTTCCAGCCGCTACCTTGTAACCATCGTACCACCATTTATGCTGTTAGTAGGCTTGGGCATAGCCGTCCTAAGCGGAGGTACCTCCCCCAACCCCAGGGTACCCGCGAGGGGTACCCCTCGCGGGTACCCTGGGGCGGGGAGCATGGGCGGGACCGTGGAAGGGACTGGCAAGGCCATGGGCTCAACCCTATACCCCATCCTCCAAGCCTCATTAACAATTGCTTTGCTGTTGCTCACGCTGCACTACGTGCCACTGTACTACCAGCAGACACAGGTCGAAGATTGGAACGTGACGACCTTCTGGCTAGAGCACCAGTATCAGGCCAATGATGGATTGGTCTGCTTCGACAATAGCCAGGGTTGCCAGTTGGGGATTGAATATTATCTCACCGCCTATCCCAGTGCCGCCCACTTTACCGCCGACTCCCCCGGCTCATTTCCCTGGGTGCAATACGACCTGACCAATCATCAGGGCAATACACAACTCGCCGTTGACCCCAGAGCTTTGGCCGACTTTGGAGCACACCATCCGCGCATCTTCTTTATCACCGGTCGCCTCTCCACCAGTACCACGGTCGCGCAAGCCAACACCGCCCAACACTGGCTGGATACCCACTACCGCTTTATCACACAAATCGTGACAAAAAGCGTGGCGATACGGCTCTACGCGACGCGCTAAAGGTGCAATACTGTTGCGCGGCACTAACCAAAAGCAATATGATACTATTACAGGTGATTACTGATACATATATGAGGAGTTTATCATGCCCAGTCCCTTTGTGGATTTATATGCCTCGTTGCTCAAAAATGATGTTTTTACCGTCCAGGCCCAGCAGAATATCGCACAAGGTGCTGATGCTCTGACCTGTGCGTTGGCCTACGCGGAGCAGGGAAAACCAGAATTTACCCTGGCCTACCTGCTTTTGACGGCCATCTCAGATGAAGAGAAACGTGAAATCCTGGCCGTCTCCTTCGACAAACGCGCACAATTTTCTGAGGAAAAAGCCGAACAGTTTGACCAGCAATTCCATCGCCCTTTCCCGCTCATTAAATTGGAGGCGCAGAAAGATCGCTTCTCCGCTCAGCAGATACGGCAAGGACGGCGCGTGCGGCGCGATGGGGCCGCCAATAGAATGTTGCGCGTCAATTAGCCATCAATGTGGCCAGTGGCGAATTATAAACAATACTAAGAGCTTATCCTGAAACCTGCCTGATGCCCACACCCTGATGCCCACCGCGCCTGATGCCCACAAGGGGCACCACTACATGTAGTGATGCCCCCTTAGGCGTCAACTTAAGCCACACAGCATGCTTGCCAGGGCGACCGCCAGGGTCGCTCCTACTCTATCCGCTCAGCCCTTCCCCGCGGGACGCGGCTCACAGAGCCGCGTCGTGTATAGT
>JBPCJY010000127.1:0-6475 GCA_051004815.1 Ktedonobacteraceae bacterium | reverse complement strand
CCAGAGGTTCATGGCCAGCCACACCAAATTATCCAAAAACAATCCCCAGCCCTTTGGTTTTTTGTGTGTTGATGGGTGATTCCGTTTGCCAGCGCCAACCGGACTCACCCATCAATACATAAGGCTTGTGAATGATGACCACCATAGTACACGCTGCAATCATTCACAGACCCCTGCATCAATACATAAAAACTAAACAAACCACTAGCCAGTTGGTGCTATAATACCATGTGACAGGGAATGTACCCAGTATTTGGACTACTGTTAGCACAGAGCAAGCAAATAGTCCTCTTCAATAGGAGGCATGTGGTGAAAATTGTGATCCTTGGCTGTGGCCGCGTTGGTGCAATGCTGGCTAGCATGATGGATATGGCAGGACATAAAGTCTCGATTATCGATTACAGCAGTGAGGCGTTTCGTCGCCTTGACCCCAAATTTGGCGGCGAGACAGTGATTGGCAACGGCATTGATGAAGATATACTGATCCGTGCCGGCATCAAAGAGGCCGACGCCTTCGCCGCCGTCACAAATGGCGATAACCGCAATATTATGGCCAGTCAGGTCGCGAAAGAAATCTTCAATATCAAAAAGGTCGTGTGCCGCATCTACGACCCTATCCGGCAAAGTACCTACACTGAACTTGGCCTTGAAACTATCAGCCCAACGGTGATCGGAGCGCAAATGTTGTTTGATGCCCTGCTCGATGGCAAGCAGAATACAAACAAAGGAAGAGGTTAGAGTACCCGTATGTATATCATTATTGGCGGCGGCGGCGACGTCGGCTACTATCTCACCAAAAGCTTGTTGAATCAGGGACACGAGGTCCTTTTGTTGGAAAAAGGCGGCACACGCTTTCAGGGCCTGAATGAAGAGCTCGGGCAATCGGTCGTGCATGGCGATGCCTGTGAAGCCAGAACCATGGAAGAGGTCGGTGTCAACCGCGCTGACGTGGTCATTGCTGTCACCGGCGAAGACGAAGACAACCTGGTCATTTGCCAGATGGCCAAGAAACGCTTTAAAGTTGCTCGTACCATAGCCCGCCTCAATAACCCTAAACATGAGCTTATCTTCCAAAAGCTGGGCATTGACATCACCGTCAGCCCCACAAAATCCATCCTCTCCTTGATCGAGGCGGAACTCCCCGGCACGCCATTCGTCTCATTGATGACCCTCAAGCGAGCCGGTTTGGAGATTATGGAGATACGCGTACCCACAGAATCACCTATCGTGGGCAAAACGTTAAGTACCATAAATCTTCCCCGCAGCGGCAATATCGTCCTCATTATCCGTGACAAAGAATACATCGTTCCCAACGCGGACACGAAGATTGTGGCGAATGACGAGGTCTATGCACTGGTCAATCGCGAAGGTGAAGAGGCTTTACGCACCGCATTAGGCACTACTCGCTAAAACATATCACACGATCTGCCAAAAAGAGATGCAGAGCTGTCAGCTCTGCATCTCTTCACTCTTCGTCCTCCGTTGTGTTCAAAGGCGGATCATCTTTGATATCAGGCACTGTACGCAACAGGTCAATATGATCGAGGTGTATCGAATTGCTCTTGATGTGCGCAGGAGGCTCTGGCACATACTGTCCTCGCATATCATTAGTATCCTCATCATTATCGCCTGGCGGTTCATCTTCCTTAATAATAAGCTTATCGCTCAATGAAATCGTGTTCCTTCTGCCGCGCAGAGCAAATGGATAATGCGGGCGAATCACCCAGGGTTTACGCTTGTTAGCCAACATCTGATCCGCGGTTTCACCACGCACGATGGAACGATATAAGCTAGCCACCACCACCCAGGCCGCCGCCACAATGGGTGTTGCCAACAACGCCCCAAATGCCCCGAACAACTGCGCACCCACAATTAAGGCCAGCAACGAGGCCACCGGATGCAGCCCAACAGCATGCCCAACAATACGTGGACCAAGCACATTACTCTCAACCATCTGTATCGCCACAAAGTAAATGATAATCCAGAAGGTACGCGGGAAAGGCCCCGGTAGCAAGAGCGACAGCAATATAGCTGGAATCGATGCCAGGGCCGGCCCAACCATAGGAATCGTCTCGAAAAGGAACGCCAATACCCCAATGATGATGGCATATCCACTTAACCCCAGGAAGAAACATCCGACACCTGCCAGCACACCAATAATCAGTGCCAGCGTCAGCTGTCCACGAATATAGTTTCCCACAACACGGTTGAGCGCGTCTTCAAACAACAGCACATGCGGCATAGAACGCTTCGGCACAATACTGATAATGCTATCACGCAAGTGCTTGCCATCAAGCGTAAAGTAGAAACTCAGCACCAGCACCAGCAGTAGATCAATTAAGGTATTCGTAACAATCAGGGCAATATTCAAAACATTGGTAGCAGTTGATTGTGCGAAGGATGTCGCCTGGCCTTGAATTTCACTGAGTGCCGAGTTGATACTAGTTTGTGGAATACCTTGCGCCACCAAAAATTGTTGCAATTTTGCCGAAAGCGTAGGCAGTTGGGATGCATAGAGCGCGATTTTGTCGGAAAAAGCTAACACCTGCTGGATGAGCGAGAAGACCAGAGCATAGGCCAGTCCACCAAGCATCGCCAATACCACCACATACATAATCAATGTCGTGGCTGCACGCGGAATGCCATTCTTGGCCAGGAAATTCACTGCCGGAGTCAGTAAAAATGCTACCGCCAATGACAATAGCAGCAAGACAACCGCGTGGACAAACACACCCAAGAGTAGCCCCCAGGCATACCAGGCGATAATACCGATACAGATCATACTTATAAGAATATCGCGTGTTCGCTGCCAATTCACTCGTTCCATATATGTTGTTCCTTTGTTATCGAACCGCCTTAGCTCTATCGCTATTGTGACAGGTTTCGGCCAAAAGAGCAAGTTATCCATTGAAACTTTTCGCATTCCCTCAGCGTCCTTGTAATAGCAATATTCGCAAACATTGCTATTGTACTTACTCCATTTTCCCGGTATCTCTAGCCAAATGTAACTAACGTTAAGATTACTCAACACATCCGTCTATTAGTATACAGGGATATTCATCACTTAACCTGCACTAACGGTGCTTGAAAGAGAAAACACCCATGGGAGTATCGATGGCACAAATACCCAACCAGACAGTCATAATCTGGGTTCTGCTTGGATTCTTACTGGCATGGATGGTCATTTTCGCAGTGCTGGCATTGCGCTCCAATCCTCAAAATGCCGAGTGGTCCAACGAGCTACCCACTCCGGCTAACACTTTCCCAGTCACCCATGCACATACACCGATGACGCTGCATATGATTGCGACACAGCAAATGCCTGCTCAGCTTACTCAGAGCAGTCAAGATACCGGCGAAATGAGCACGTTCCCGGTTGCATAGCCATCTTAATTGTAGACAGCAAAGGGCCACATACTGAACATGCAGTATGTGGCCCTTTGTTGTCACAATTGTACATTTTCATTGGGACGGGCGGGGCGGAACTGTCCATTCTCATTAATAAACACAAAATGACTACCTTGCACATTAACAATCATATCTAATTTGCCATCACCGTTGACATCCTTAAAACTCAGCGTTACAACCGTGAGGTCCTGTCCAGGACCAATTAAAGTCGGCCCCACATAAACCTTGGCCTTAGAGGAGTCTCCTCCGGGGAACTCAACAACCTGTATATGGCTGTGCAGATTTAATGCTACAAAATGGCTGGGGTTAGCCGCCGAATCGCTATGACCAACCACCATATCCACCTGGTAAGTTCTGGGACGACCATAATGCCAATCGTCCTGCGTGACCTGCCACCAATTGGCTAGCATCGTCAGCACAACCCATCCCAGCAACATCGTAATCATCGCCATCCCCACAAATACCGTCCAGTGGATGCGCGGTCTACTACGGCCTAAAATCAGTTGGTCGCTATGTCGCTCAGCAATTTCATCATCATGCACAGGCACCGACTGTCTGCGTTGTGAAATCGGCACAACCGGTATCCCCGTTTGGGTCGCACGACTGCGCGGTGGAATGGTCGATTTAGGGCCTACTCTGTTTGTATGTTGGCTGGCAAGCACCCGTACATCTGCTGGCACCCGACCCACTTCCGTTCGCACATCCGCCAGGTCCTGGTAACGCAAAGTCGAGTTAGACATGCGCGGTGGCCAGACATCATCATACCCATCCTCTTCCACATCTTCAGTATGCCTGACCTGCGTCTTTCGGACAGAGCTATTTATCCCACGCTGCTGCGTTCGTCTCTGTTCCACATCAGTACCGTCCTCTCTTGGAAAAATCCGCAAATTGAACGTGTGTTCCAATCCAGTATAGAACAGAGTATATACTAAAAGCCTGCATTACGCAAGGCTTTTTAGAACGGATTTAGAACGCTAGTACTATTGTCTAATCGCTTCTTTCCCTCACCTCGCCTGCCACACTTGCACCGTTTTATCCGCTCCACCAGAGGCAATGCGTGTACTATCTGGCGACCATGATAATGCATTCACGAAATCCGAATGTCCCTTATAGACGTAGATAGTCTTTCCTGTCATCGCATCCCAAATGTGTACCATCGTATCTCCACCCCCAGAGGCTATTTGCCTCCCATCTGATGACCAGGCTACTGTCATAACAACATCTGCCTGACCACCATAGCTCAGTACCTTGTCTCCAGTTAAAGCATCCCAAACTTGTACTGTCCCATCTGCACTGCCTGAGACCAGCCGACGACTATCTCTTGACCACGCTATCGCCTTAACAATAAGGGTATGCCTCGTATAGGTATATACTAGTCTTCCCGTTGTCACTTCCCATACCCGTACTACATTGTCATCGCCGCCAGAAGCGATAAATCTCCCATCGGGTGACCACTGGATAGCGTATACATCTTTTGTATGTCCTTTGTATTTCAGCAAACATGTTCCTGTTATTGTATCCCAAATGTGCAGGGTAAAATCATGTGCATGTGCTTTCCCAGCAGCATACCCCCCACCAGAGACAATATAGCGACCATCAGGTGACCAGCTTAATGCATATATCCAGTCAGAATGCCCCGTATACTGTAGTATTTCATGCCGTTGCACCGGATCCCATATATACACTTTAAAATCACCTCCACCGTAAGCAAGACGTTTTCCATCTAGTGACCATGCTACTGCCATCAGGACGCTTGCCTTATTGCTACTTTTTTGGCTCCCTGTCCTGGCATCCCATATTTGCGCAGAAGCATCATTTGAACCTGAAGCGATATGTGTACCATTTGGTACCCAAGCAACTGCATTTACCCAACCAGTATGCTCACGATAGGTAACAAGTGTCGTTCCAATAGGTGGAGAAACTATGGCAGGTTTTGGAGGGGTTGGCGGTGTTGCAATAATCGGGTTCTGTGGCTTCAATGCCTGTTCTAAAGCATTCGCGAACGCCTCTATCCGCTCAAAACGCTGTCCTGGCTCCTTAGCCAAACCCTTCATCACCACCTGCTCAAGCCGCGCTGGCACAGTAATCGCCGGATTTTTCTCGTGCAACGGCGGCACGGGTACATAGCTATGCTGGTAGCCCAATTGCATGAAATTGCCCTCATCAAAGGGAGGCGAGCCAGTTAGCCATTCGTAGACGGCAACCGCCAGTGAATATTGGTCGCTGGCAGGAACAGCCTTCGCTCTAAAGTGTTCTGGAGACATATAGGGAGCCGTACCAGCAATCTTTTGCTCTTCCCAGGAGCGCGTGCTGCGTGCCACCACTGCCAGGCCAAAATCGGAGACGAGCACATCATTGTGCTTTCCCAGTAGCATATTCTCAGGCTTGATATCACGATGTATCAGTTTCTGATCGTGGGCGTATTGCAAAGCTGCCGCGACCTGCTTCACATAGGAAACTATCGTCACCAGCGGTAAAGGCGTCCCCTTTGCATGTTTATGACGCAAACTCCCGTGGGGAGCATAATCCATCACCAGGAAAGAGGTGTCCCCATCGACGCCAAAATCATGGACGCGCACAATATGGGTGTGTTCGAGGGCAGCAATCATCTGGGCTTCTAGCACAAACTCTTGCAATTCATTCTGCGTCATGCGCATCTGTAACACCTTGACCGCCACCAATCGCTTGAGGTAGATATGCTCTCCCAGGTAAACATCAGCAAAGCCACCTTGCCCCAGTAAGCTCTTTAAAACATAGTTACCCAGTTGTTGCCCTGTCCGATCCAACATACGCGTGCCGCTCCTTATATATGTATTTGTTGCACCTTGCGTTAGCCTATTATTTCAGCATTTGCCGAACCATAGCATAATGTTCGGCAAATCGCTGCGGATTGACATTAAAGTAGGGGCGTTCAAGTATGGACTGATTTTACCACAACGCAATCGCATTGACGAATAAACCCAGAGCCTGTGAATGATGACCAGGGCGACCGCAAGGGATCGCCCCTACTATACGACGATGCATGTTACGCACGTCATACGGATATAGTAGGGGCGATCCCTTGCGG
>JBPCJY010000126.1:0-5431 GCA_051004815.1 Ktedonobacteraceae bacterium | reverse complement strand
CAGGCCGAATCCCGCTCAGAATGACAGGCCGAATCCCGCTCAGAATGACAGGCCGAATCCCGCTCAGAATGACAGGCCGAATCCCGCTCCAGTCCGCTCACAGACAGTCTTATCTCTAAATGTCTGTTTGTAACGCATGATGGTTGTTCATTTTTACGGGAGGTGTTACAATGGGGCCGTGAGACTGAATAGATAGCAAGCAACAAAGATGAGGTTATGAACAAGCAAGTGGAGGCCGGGAGCGAGACCCTGGCGGCGATGCAGGAGTTCGCGGAACGTTATGCGTTTCCCCTGGACCCTTTTCAGGTAGAGGCAATGGCGCATCTCGCGCAAGGGCAATCAGTGATGGTGGCGGCCCCAACAGGCACGGGCAAAACGATAGTCGCGGAGTATGCTATCTGGCTTGCCCAGCAGCGCAAGCAGCGTGTCATTTATACTACTCCCCTCAAGGCACTTTCTAATCAGAAATATCGCGACCTGCGAGAATTGTTTGGCTATGATACGGTGGGTCTGGTCACGGGCGATATCGTGGAACATAGCCGCGCCTCCGTCGTCATCATGACCACTGAAGTTTATCGCAATATGTTACTCGAAGAGGGTGGAGAACGCTTAGACAACGAGGGACTGAGTATTCCCTCGGCCCTGGGAGATGTTGGTTTCGTCATTTTCGATGAACTCCACTATCTGAGCGATGTTGGTCGTGGCCCCGTGTGGGAAGAAGCTATTATCTGCTCACCGCAGCATGTGCAATTTGTGGGTTTATCCGCTACTGTCAGCAACGCGGAAGACCTGGCCAGTTGGATTAGCCGCGTTCATCGCCCCATCGAACTCGTTGTGCATGAGCAGCGTGCTGTCCCACTGGAACACTACTATTTTCTCGATAACAAGCTGCACCTCGTACAGGATGCTGACGCCAACCGCATTGAACGCTTTCCTGACATAGGCGGCGAGGCAAAGCTGGCCCAGATGATGGGACGCCGTCGCGCCTATACATTTGAGGATGATGAGGACGAGGACGAAGCCTGGGATGATCGCGGAAAAAGACGCAAAGCGGGTCGGCAACAGAACACCGCTGCCCAGGAAACCGAAAGTGTTGCGGATGCTGCCAGAGAAAAACAGACGCAAAAACGTTTACCGCAACGAAAAGCACCGGAACCAGGCGAGATACTGACAGTCTTGCGCGATGCCGATCTGCTGCCATGCCTCTATTTCTTGCCGGGGCGGCGCGTCGTCGAGGAAGCTGCTATGAGTGCCGGACTGCATCTCTTCACCACGCCGGAAGAGCAGACGCTGATCAAAGAAGAGGTGGAAATCTGGCTAGAAACCTTGCCTAAAGAAGATCGTAGCCTACAGCAAGTCTATGCCTTGAGTGATCTGCTCCCGCGTGGTCTTGCTTTCCATCATGCTGGCATCTTGCCCGGATTGAAGGTGTTGGTGGAAACACTCTTTGCACGCGGCTATCTGCGTGCGGTATTCGCGACCGATACGCTGGCTCTAGGAGTCAACATGCCCGCCCGTTCCGTCATTGTGGGCAGTCTGAGCAAGTTTGATGGACAAGAGATGCGTCTGCTCACCCCCAATGAATATCGGCAATTGACAGGGAGGGCTGGACGACGCGGCATGGATATTCATGGAGCCGCCATTATCCCATATTCTCCCTGGGAGCCGTTCGAGAGCGCATTTGAGCGCATTACGAGTGCGCTCTTGCCTGTCACCAGTTCATTTGTGATCCGCTATAACTCCGTGCTCAATCTCTGGCGACCGGGTGATGTTCAGCACTTACGGCGTATCTGCGCCTCTAGCTTACGCGAATATCAACGTTATCTCCTGTGGGAACATCGAGAATTGGTACGTTTAGAGAAACTGGAGACGCGCTACCACAGTGGTAAAAAGGAAGGCAATAAGAAACGCGCCAAGGCTATCGAAGGGGCAACGTTGGCCCTGGAGCGACGGCGCAAATCTATCGGTGCCTACCCGCTCAGCCGTGCTGGAGCGGCGGAACTTGATGGCACCATTTTCGCACTGCGTACGCTTGGCTACATTGGGCAGGATGACCAGCTCACGATTAAAGGGCGTCTGCTGCGCAGCATTTTCCACCCAGCTGGTGTCATAATCATCGAATTGATGATGCTCGGTGCATTGGATGAACTAACGCCGGGAGAATTGGCCGAAGTTTGTAGCTGGTTTACCTTTGATAATGAGCGCCGTTTGAATAATCGCGATATCCTCAACACCAAGCTGAAGCGAGTACGCAGCGAGCTTTGGCGTATCGAGCAAAACGTGCATGGCATTGAAGAACGTGCAAGTTTGAGTGGTTCTCCCAACATTGTCCCCGATTTTCACGGCATTGCGCTGGCATGGGCGCGTGGTATGTCGCTCGGTGGTTTGCTGCGACGTATTGATCTGGCGGAAGGCGACCTGTTGATGGTGCTGAACCAGACCATTGATCTGGTACAGCAAGTGCAATCGGCGGTAGGTCAGGTTCTCGATGCGCGTGACATATGGGAACACATGTCACCGCTACTCACCGAAGGTGTTGTCAACGAACGCTCTGCTGCTGGACGCGCACGCAACTACAGTGAGCAGATGCGCATACAGCGCGAACGTATGGAGCGGCTGCGTCCTATGCTCGCGCAGGCTGCCATGGCCTTACTGCATGGTATTATCGTGCAAAGTCGCACTGTCCCCTCCATGGCAGTGCGTCTCGGCAGCGAAGAAATCCCCCTTGATGCCGAAGCAGATAGCGAACCCGAAGATATCGACCCCAGAGCCTAAAGGTGACTTCTCTCCTATTCCACCGCAATTTGATGGCTCATGCCGTTGATTCTGATTGACGTTTGTATCACACGCGAGAGGCAATCAGCAGAAAAGTTTGTAAAACACATTACTTTGGTCATGCCTTTAAGGCTGATTCATTGCCAGAACGACGTAAGTTGACTAAGATGTAGAAATGTAGGGATATACCACACAACAGTGAGCAATGCACAAATGGCGGGGAAAAAATGTCAACAACAAAAAGAGGTAAAGCTTTAATGAACGCAGACGCATTGATTGGTACAGTGCTAGGAACGTGTACGCTCCAAAAGATTATCGGACAAGGTGGCATGGGAGCGGTATACCTGGCACAACAATCGCGACCTCGTCGTCAGGTAGCTGTCAAAGTATTGTTGCCGACCACCAGCTTAACGGCTCATCAGCGAGTTGCTTTTCTTGAGCGGTTTCGCCGTGAAACTGATGCAGCAGCCTCCCTGGAGCATCCCAATATACTGCATGTCCATGAATATGGCGAACGAGACGGGCTGGCTTACCTGGTAGTACCGTACATCAGTGGAGGCACGATCCGCGAGGTGCTCGAACAAGAAGGCCAATTACCGCTGCCCAAAGCGTTAAATTACCTGGAACAATTGGCTTCCGCGCTGGATTTCGCGCACGAGCGAGGAATTATCCACCGCGATATCAAGCCCGCCAATATTTTGATTACATCTGATGGGCGACTCCTGCTCACCGATTTCGGTTTGGTGAAAATCATCGCCGATGGACAAACGCCGCAGATGCGTCTAACGGGGGCGGGAGCACCTGTTGGCACGCCAGATTACATGGCACCGGAACAGGTCATTGGTGAGGTTGTGGATGGTCGCTCAGATTTATACTCGCTGGGCGTCATTCTCTACCAAATGACCACGGGGTTGACCCCGTTCTCAGGTGAGACGCCGATGCAGATTGCCGCGCACCAATTGCGGACGCAACCGCCGCCGCCGCGCCTGTTACGCAAAGATTTACCGATTGAGGCAGAGCAAGTATTGTTGCGAGCTCTCGCAAAACGGCCAGCTGATCGCTATACGACAACCGGCGAATTCGCCGCAGCATTCCGCAACGCCCTCACCTATGCCGGCATCGCGCTGGGTGGCAATACCGCCAGCAGCATACCGGCCATTGACACATCGACTGCTGGACGGCTCTTTGCGCCGCGTGGCCTTTTTGACCCTACCTGGCAGCAGGCAGGGGCTATACCCATGCCTGGAAGTGAACTCAATACTAACAATCCAACAGGCGGGTTGCCAGCGATAAGTGCTGATGGGTCGCGACCTTCCGGTCTACTTTCACGAACGGGTGCAATGCCAATCATAAACTCTGATGGGTCGCGACCTTCTGGCTTGCTTTCGCGAACGGGTATGTTCCCCAGGGCAACGGGTCACTTGCCAGCCGCGACCACAAACACCGCTGCTCATGCCAGGGCAACGGGCATATTACCGGCCTTGACAGGGACGCAACCGACGGGTGCCTTAGCGGGAACGACACCAACAGAACTGAACCAGGAATCGCCTGTGTGTAGCACTACTGGTGCCTTGACGGTTCCCAACACCGACCCGAGTGCCACTAGCACTATGAAGCTGACTGGCCCGGTCAAAGTTGTGCAGGTTCCTGTGGCGGGACAACCGGGACGTTTTGTCACTGGTCTCCTTCCAGTGGTATCCAAACCGGATGCGGAACTACCAGAAACCACGAAAAAAGGCAAAATCACCTCGCTTGGGCAGAAACTTGTAGTCAGCGTTTTAGCACTGCTCATCATACTTGGTGCTGGTGGTTCCGTCTGGTATCTCCATGGCAGGGCGGGTCAGGGCAGTACAAGCATCAGTAAAGCTGGTACGCCGGGTACTGGTCGGCCTAATCCCATCGGCACCGCGACTGCACGGGCGCAGGCTACTGTCGATGCAAATGTGATTCTAACAGATCCATTGTCAGAAAATATTCATAATTTCCCAATTAGCAAGAACGAGTTTTTTCAGAACAATGCGTATCATATCGCGAATACTGACGGAAATGCCGTCGCCGTCGTTCTGGCTGGACAGCTTTTCACCATTCCCAATGCTTATACGCTATCGATGTGGGAGGTCAAAGGGGATGATGCCTCCACTAATAACTCGTTCGGCATGATTATTCGCTTTAGCCAGCAGAAAAAGGGAACGCAAACTGTGACCACCTTCTACAGCTTTGAGGTGGTCAATATCAATGGTGGGGAATATCGTTTCTACAAGTACGATGATAGCCAGGGATCACCCAGTAAAGCCTGGACACAGCTCTGGCACATGCCTTTTGGTCACGAGTACCATCAGGGGCAAGGGGTGAACAAGACGAATACGATCCGAATTTACCAGAATGGCCCCAACTTTAGCTTTACCGTCAATGGTAAAGCGATTGGCAATACCCATGATGGCACGCTGGCCAGTGGGATGGTAGGAATGCTGGTGAATCTGAAAGGGACCGAGGTCGCTTTCTCGAATATGCAGATTACGCGTAAATAAAGGGGTGTGTAACCAGTTACAAAAACATGGTCATACATCCCGTTCCGTAGACATCTCTCCCCTTGACACATAGGTTAAAATAGTGCATACTAGGTTATATGAAAGAGAAACAATTATCCATCAGGTTC
>JBPCJY010000125.1:0-20852 GCA_051004815.1 Ktedonobacteraceae bacterium | reverse complement strand
TGGCTTTCCTTTATTACACGTGCGTGTGTGACAGACTGGGTGCTGTTGGGGGGGGGGGGGGGTCCTTGGTGTTCGCCTGGTCGTCTTATTTGACATGGCATGAGAGCGTAGACTATACTTAATGAAGTGATGAAATGAAAGGAACATGTGTTTGCTCGTCGATAGCCACACCCATATTGACACCTCCCGTTTTCATGCAGACCGCGAAGCCGTGATTCATGCTGCTATTGCTGGCGGTGTAACACGAATGGTTGACCCAGGTTGTGATCTTGCCTCCAGCCGTGAAGCTCTTGCGTTAGCGAAAGCTTATCCCGACGTGATCTTTGCCGCCGTGGGCGTCCATCCGCATGACGCTACCACGTATAGCGCAGAGATAGGCGCACTCTTTCAAGAGATGGCACGAGAGCCTGAAGTCGTCGCGATTGGCGAATTCGGGTTGGACTATTTCCGTATGCTTTCGCCACGCGAAGTCCAACGGGCAGTATTCTGTGCTCACCTGGAACTGGCACGCGCCTGTAATTTACCCTGCATTATCCATGTACGCGACTCACATGACGATGTCGTTGAGCTATTACGCAAGCATGGGCAGGGGCTACGCGGCGTCTTCCATTGTTTCTCCGGTGACGTGGCCCAGGCAGAGGAGTGTTTAACCTTCGATGGTTTTATGCTCTCGTTCGCTGGCCCATTGACCAAACAAGGCAATGCCCTACCAGAAGTAGCACGCATGGCTCCTTTGCATCGTATCTTAGTCGAGACCGATAGTCCTTATTTAGTACCAAACCCAATACGCGCCAAACGCAATGAGCCACTTTTCGTCAAACGTGTTGCTGAAAAGCTGGCCGAGATTCGCGGCATGACGTTAGAAGAAATTGCCCAGATCACCACAGCTAATGCTGTTCGTTTGTTCGGTTTAGGAGAATCATAAGTATGAAATTGTTTAACACCCTGACACAGTCACTTGAAGAATTTGTCCCGCTAGATGATAAGATAGTGCGCATCTATGTTTGCGGTGTTACGCCATACGATACCACGCATCTGGGCCATGCCTTCACCTATGTCTCCTTTGATACACTGATACGCTACCTGGAATTCCTTGGCTATACCGTCAATTACGTGCAGAATGTTACCGATATCGACGACGATGTTTTGCGTAAAGCTCGTGAGTTGGGCATGTCCTGGGATGAACTGGGCAAACGCGAAACCGAACGCTATCTGAACGATATGGCTTCGCTGAATGTGCGCCGCCCCAATGTCTACGCTCGTGCAACCGAGGAAATACCCATGATGCTTGAGATTATCTCAACGCTGATCACACGAGGCTACGCCTACGAGAGTAGCGGCAGTGTCTACTTTAGTGTGAAGCAAGACCCCGAATTCGGCATTATGGCACGAGCTATTGGCCTGAACGATTATCACGCGATGCTCACGATTGCCAACGAGCGCGGCAACTTCCCCGCTGATTCGCGCAAGAAAGACCCGTTGGACTTTGTACTCTGGCAGGCCCAGGCTCCTGGTGAACCCGCCTGGTCTAGCCCATGGGGACCTGGACGACCCGGCTGGCACATCGAGTGTAGCGCGATGTCGATGCACTACCTTGGCCCACAGCTCGACATTCATGGCGGTGGGGCCGATCTCGCTTTCCCCCACCACACCTGCGAGATTGCGCAGTCTGAACACTTCACGGAAAAAGCCCCTTTCTCCCGTTTCTGGATGCATACCGGCATGGTTTTCCAGGAAGGCGAAAAGATGAGCAAGTCCCTGGGCAATCTGACGCTGGTCAGCGATTTGCTCAAAGACTATAGCGCGGACGCTATTCGCGTCGTGCTGCTTAATCACCAGTATCGCTATCCCTGGGAATGTTTCCCGGCGGATTTAGAAGTTGCCCAGGAAATTGTCGCACACTTCCAACAAGTACGCTCGCTCGTGGGAGATGAGGTTCGCGGCGAAGATACCATGCTGCGTGACCGCTTCAAAGCCGCCATGGACAACGACCTGAACACGCCCCAGGCCCTCTTGCTATTGAGGCAAGCCGCTGAAACCGCTCTCGCACATAATGATACCAATACGGGAGTTGAGATTTTGCGCCTGACGAAGGTTCTGGGATTGAGCGTGTAGGAACAAACTAGAGTATTGAATGAGTATGGGGGCGATTGCCCTGTCGACAATGTCGGCAGGGCAAGTGACTCCATACTCATTCAATACTCTATTCCTTCTCTAATGAGCCACCTGTCATCAAGATACCCAGTTCTTCCTCGGTCGCCTCTGGCGCGACAATATCCACAATGTTGCCCTCGTACATTACCGCGATCCGATCGGAGAGGGAGCGAATTTCGTCCAGTTCCGCGGAGATGAGCAGAACCGCTTTGCCAGCATCGCGCTGCTCAATGATGCGCCGGTGAATAAACTCAATCGCGCCAATATCAACACCACGCGTAGGCTGTGACGCGATCAAGGCCTGTGGATTCGCGGAAAATTCACGCGCAATGATGATCTTTTGCTGATTGCCGCCCGATAGCGAACGTGCCGAGGCTTCAGCAGAAGGCGTACGTACGTCAAACTCTTTAATTAGCTTCCTGGCCCACGCTGCAATGTTGCGCAACAACAACACAATACCTGCCCAGGAAAACTGTGGCCAACCTTGCCGCCCCAAGATCATATTGTCTTCAATAGAATCGGTGAGCACCAAACCGCTACCACGTCGGTCTTCGGGAATATGGGCCACACCCGCCAGACGCTCTTCACGCGCATTCATCACAGTGATATCCCGCGTCCGGCCTGCCTGACCATCTTTCACCTCGGTGATGGTGATCTTCCCACTGGTGATCTTACGCATTCCTGTCAGAGCTTCGACCAGTTCGGATTGCCCATTGCCTTCGACACCTGCGATCCCTAGAATTTCTCCGGCATGCACATCGAAGCCGACACCGTGTAATACTTCGAGACCACGGTCAGACTGCGCATGGAGATCTTCTATATGCAATACTACCAGCCCAGGATGGGCTGGCGTCTTATTCACGCGCAGCAGCACTTCACGGCCAACCATCATACGCGCAATCTCCGCCTGGTTCGTTTGCTTTGTGATCAGCGTACCGGCATTCTTGCCACGGCGCAGCACCGTAATATTATCCGAAAGCTCCAACACTTCGCGCAGTTTGTGTGTAATAAAGATGATCGTCTTGCCCTGTTCGACCAGGCCTCGTAGCACACCAAAGAGTTCAAATGTTTCTTGCGGCGTTAACACCCCGGTCGGTTCATCCATAATGAGGATATCGGCGGCGCGATAGAGCACTTTCAATATCTCCACCCGTTGTTGTAGGCCGACCGAGAGTTTTTCGATGCGAATATCGGGGTCGATAGGCAGACCATACTGCTTACTTAGTTCAAGGATAATTGTCCTGGCCTTTTTTACATCATAGACCGAGCCAATACTGCCCGGCTCATGTCCCAGGACAATATTTTCCGCCACCGTCAACGGCGGTATCAACATAAAATGTTGGTGTACCATACCGATGCGTAGGCGGATAGCGTCACGCGGCCCCGTAATATGCACATGCTCCCCATTGATGAAAATATCTCCGCTATCGGGCCTAATCAAGCCATAGAGAATATTCATCAAGGTAGTTTTTCCGGCCCCATTTTCTCCTACCAGGGCATGGATTTCGCCGCGCCGTACTGTCAAATTCACATGGTCATTGGCAACCACACCTGGCCAAGCCTTGCTGATCTCGCGCATCTCCACAGCCAATGGTATCTCGCGCTCTTTGGCTAATGTCTCGACTGTACTTTCTTGCATGGGAAATCTCCTGTTATTCTGTTCCGGGCTCGTAAGGAATGCCATCAGCCGCCGGTGCTACGGTACGGCCAACCAGGCCAACCAGGGCAACAAGCGTCAAGAGATATGGCAGCGTACTGAGCAGATTGGATGAGACACCCGTATCCTGTAAGCGTACACTGAGAGCCTCACCAAGGCCAAAGATGAGACAGGCACCCGCGGTCCCAAAGGGATTGTACTTACCAAAGATCATTGCAGCCAGAGCGATAAAGCCGGTACCCGCGGTCATATTCGAGTTAAATATGCCGGCAATACCCATGGAAAGGAATGCCCCGGCCAGACCAGAGAGCAAGCCACTCCCAATGACGCACAGATAACGCACCAGACGCACGTTCACACCGGCAGTATCGGCAGCATGAGGATGCTCACCCACCGCACGAATGCGTAAGCCAATATTGGTGCGGAAGAGCAGGAAATTGATACCCAACAAGATGAGTATGGCAACGTAGAAGATAATATTCTGTCGGAAGAGCACGGGACCGATAAACGGGATATTACTGAGCGGCCCCCAGGAGGTTATTGGCAAGCGCAAAGCATTGGACAAACTGGGAATGCCCTGCCCGCCAGTCTGGATAAAGAGCAGGTAGTTCGTCAGGCCAAGGGCCGCGATGTTGATGGCGATGCCGCTAACAATCTGATCGGCCTTAAAATTGATCGACACAATAGCATGAACCAGGGCCATCAAGCCTCCCGCGACCATCGCTCCAATGACACCCAGAATTACGTTATGCGTCGCCAGGGCTGTCATGACACCGGCATATGCCCCTGTTAACATCATGCCTTCCATCGCAATATTGACAACGCCACTCCGTTCGGAGATCACACCACCAAGGGCTGGCAGCAAGAGTAACGCGGCGAATTGGAGCGAGGATTGCCAGAGGTCACTGGACGACAGCACCCGCAATAATACTTGTAAGAACACGTTTATTCCTCCTCAACCCGTTGTGAACTACTCTCACTGGTTGTTGGTAATGTTGAGCCAGCATCAATGGTACTGACTTTAGCTTGCTCAGACGCTGTAGAACCATTTTGCGTGACACCATTGTCTTGCTCAATACGGTCAACTACCACAGCGTCATTTGCCATCGGTATCAGTGAAGGCCTGCTGCTACCGGCAAATCGTTTGGAGAAAGAACGCTGGATAGACGGTAAAAACTCGGTAGCGATACTAAAAAGCACCAGAGCCTGGATGATATAGACGAGGTCACCGGGTATATTGGCGTTCAACTGCATAATCGTACCACCCTGGCGCAGTCCGCCAAAGAGTAGCGCACCGAGTAGAACACCGATAGCCGTTGTACGTCCGAGCAGCGCGACACCAATCGCATCGAAGCCAGTTGTTTGAATGCTAAAGGTCTGGGCAATCAACTGATACGGGAACTGGCCCATCAACTGAAGACCACCTGCCAGTCCGGAGAATGCGCCCGCGATCGCCATGATAGCAAAGATATTGCGCTTAATCGGAATACCGGCATACCGAGCCGCCTTGGGATTTTGCCCAATCACGCGCACCTCGTAGCCAAAGGTGGTACGGGAAGTGAGAAACCAATAAACCAGCATAGCGAATAGCGCGAAAAAGATGCCAACATCGACCAGGTACTGCGCGGGCTGGTCAATTTTCGGCAGAAATGTTCCCAGCGTCGCGTTATAGAAGTCAGCAACATGCGGCAATGTGGCCTGACGGGGCAAGGCATCTGTCTGCCCCGCCAGGTTAGATGCTCTAAACGGTCCATTGATGAGGTAATCGGTGAAATAAAAGGCAACCCAGTTTAACATGATGGTGGTCACAACTTCATGCGCACCACGCCATGCTTTCAGAATGCCCACGATACTACCCCAAATCGCACCCGCCAGCATACTGCCGATGAGCATCAGCGGGATGAGTACCCAGCCGGGCCATGTTCTTGCCTCGAAGGCAATAATGCCAGCCGTCATTGCTCCCACCGCTAATTGACCGGCTGCTCCAATATTAAAAAGGCCACCGCGGAAGGAGAGTGCTACAGAGAGGCCGGTTAAAATAAGCGGAGTAACGGCAGTCAGAGTAAACGAGAAGTTTTGCGGATTGCCAAAAGCACCGGTGAAAAGAGCCTGGTAGGCGGCAACGGCCTCGTTAAAGCGATCCCCCAGGTTCCCTGGTGCGGTGATCATGATGACAATGCCCCCGGCAACCATTGCCAGGACCACGGCAAAGACAGGACGCCCAATTGCTTGACCAAGCTTACGCATTCGTATTGCCAGTTTCGACTCAGAAGACGTGATTGGCACAGCCATGTTTCTTTCCTCCTGTGTAGGAGGCGGCTTCGCCGCCGATGATCTTAGCCAGAAAAAATAATTTTTTGTATCATAACATCGTTACACGTAAGACACAAGCATTCTGAGCTTGCCAGAGGCAGTGAGAAGTCCAGAAGCCCCATAGAGATGAAGAGATACATACACACGAACAGGGCGCGAAAACAATTTGTCGCGCCCTGTCCATGCTTAACTATGCCTTTGCGGTCACATTGGCAACAAAAACTTACGGAATGTTCTCCGGTACAACGAGCGAACCAGACATAATCTGCGCAGCAAAATCGTCAGCTTTCGCTTTTGCATCGGCTGGCACAGCACTGCTTACAGGAGCGTAGCCAACGCCGTCATGGGCCAGATCGAACTTCGGCGGGTTGTTGGTAAAGCTGTTATCTTCCGTATCCTTGATAATGGTGTACACGGCAGTATCAACACGCTTGAGTGCGCTAGTTATCACGCTGGCATGGACGGAACTCTGGTCGGCATCAACACCAATGCCGAAAACATGGTTCTGGTCAGCGGCGTCGAGTGCGCCGATGCCGCAACCACCGGCAACCTGGAAGATGATATCAGCCTGATGTTGGCTGATCTGGCTCTGCGCAACGTCTTTACATTTCGCGGTGGCGGCAAAGTCATTCGAGTAATTGATCAGCACGTTAACGCTGGGATCAACTTTCTTCGCACAGAACTTGAAGCCCGCGATATAGCGATTGACGGGAGGAATGGAAAGCCCACCAACCGCTGCGATAGTGTTTTTACCGAGCAGTCCAGGAACCTTCGTTTTGCCATCCACTTCCATCTGGCCCGCGATTGCGCCTACCAGACAGCCAGCCTCTTGTTCTTTAAAGAAGAGGGGAGCTACATTCGGCAAGGTCTCACAGGCTCCGGAGTTGGGATCAGGCACAGCACAACCATCGACAATGGCAAATTTCTTGTTTGGGTATTGCTTGGCAATCTGATCCAATGGCGTCTGCATCAAGAAACCAACGGCAATCACCACGTCCGCCCCCTGGGCAGCGGAGGTCAGGTTCTTCACATAGTCATTTTGCGACTGCGTCTGAATAACCTGCTCTTTGAACCCATACTGAGCTTCAGCCTTCTTGTAACCCGTGTAGGCCAGATGGTTAAAGCCATTGTCATTGAGGCCACCAATGTCTGTGACCAGTGCTACTTTCAACGTAGATTTTGGAGCGGTCGTCGTACCACTCCCGGTAGTAGTAGTTGTGCCTGTGCTTCCTCCGCAAGCGGCCAGCAACATGGCAAATATGGCAAGTAACGAAGCGATGTGGACTCGATAGCCAATTCTTCGCATGTGTGCGTCCTTTCTTCTCCGTAGTGAGAAACAACATCGGTTTAGCGCACTGGTTGCCCATGTATCATGCACAAAGAAACCTCAGAGATAAACCTGTGGTTCACCCCAAATAAAAGAACGGTAGGGAAAAAAGATTTCTCTGCTGCCACCAGTATAACATGAAATACACAACCCGTGAAACTATTCCGAAAGACGGAACGGTTCAGTTAAAGTAACTGTTAATATGATACATACGTAATGAACAGGTTATTTCTCACACGGGGTTTTCATATTGTGAGCCGGGGGTACCGCCTACAGTACCCCCGGCTCACAATATGTTGAACTACTTGCGTGAACGCTGTTTTATCCCTATAAAGACAGAGATATCTACATTAAGTCGCCTTGCGATAGCTTTGCGAGCAGGCGGAAGAGAAGCTTGCAATCTCTGCTTTGCTTTTTCGCCTTGAGGCCACTGCACCTCTGTGTCTACTCCATAAATCATGAGCGCATCGGTCATCCAGGCTAGATTATCTACCTTTTCGAGCAGTTCACAGGTCATAGCCAGCTTTTGCCGTGCAGGTAATTTCGATACAGCATAAGCGATTTTGTGGTAAAGATGAGCAATGTTCTGTTTCTGTTCGCATTCAAAGGCTGGGTCGGCCATCCCTGAACTCAGTTTGATCAGTGCCTTTTCGTCTTGCACAGTCCCATCTGCGAGCATTGATAAGAACCGTGGGCTACTTGGACGTTTCCGCTTACGAATTTCATCATAGTACCGATTGCGTATCATACGAGATAGGTACGCTTCTGGCTTCTGTATAGGCTCTTGCTCTTTTTCCTGCAATTTCTGCCAGAAATGGGCATGGACTTCTGCTGCAATATCCCCCAGTTCCAAGTCGAGCACATCAGGATGAGTGAACTTCACTAGCAAAGAAACCAAACACTTCACCTTCTCATGAATATAATCGAAGGTATAGAATGCAAGGAGTGCCTCTGGCTCAAGTGGAGGGTCATCATCATAAGAACCAACGTCCGAATGAAATACGAGATCATGAGAGAGGGCAGTCTTCGTTATTCTAGATGAATCAGTACGTAGCGCATCTTTATGAGGTTCTCGCATGGTGTTCTCCTCTGTTTTTTGCAATGTTCCAGTACGAATTGTCTTCTCTGTATCCAGCACTACCTCACATCTCCTATAATACAAGTATACATAAAGATGTCAGTAATGTCAATATGAGTCGTATATGAGACAAAAATATTGTCGGAATTGGTACTTTTCCCTTCATTTTATAATTTACTGTCAGAACTGGCTGAAAGTAAAGAGTGTGGTGACGTTTTGTGAGAAAAAACCTTATATGTACCGTATAATAGATGACTATCTCTTTGTATCCGTATCTTCCGTATGTTTGTCATGAATGATATACTATAGTAGTTCGGGAATCATGGTTAAGCGTCATAAAAAAGTTTGTAAGAAGTAGCTTGCTCGTTGTGTGAACCAGTTACATGCCTAAGGACAGGAGCTAAGAAGGGGAAAATCAATGGAACTTAGCGACTTGATTCAAATGGTGGCATCTTATTCAGATGCTAAGGAGACGGAAACGCTTCTCTCTATCGCTTATCAAATTGCATCTGAGGCGCATCACGGCTTCCAACGCATCAATGGTGAACCCTTCCTAAATCATGCCCTGGCAGTAGCTACCACACTTATGGAATGGCACGCGCCACCGTCTATTGTCGCGGCAGGACTTTTGCATGATATTGCCAATCCTGACTATTCTCATGATTATGAACCAAGCACTCTTCGCTCTCGGTTAGGGCCAAAAGTAGCTGATGTAGTAGAAGTGGTTATTCAACTCAATAGCTTTATCAGACACGTTGAAGCAGGAGATTTTCATAGCGCAGCTGATGTACAGGACTTCCGCAATAACATAGCGACCTACTTACAAAAAGAGTGGAGTGCAATAATCATTAAAGTTGCTGATCGCTTGCACAATCTGCGCACCATGTCTGCCTTGACGCGAGTATACCAGGAGCGTGTGACAGGAACTGCTTTAACATTATTTGTGCCATTGATAGAACGGCTGGGTATAGGCATTGCTCGGCGTAAACTAGAAGATTGCTGCTTTGAAATCAATAATGCTACAATGTATCGTCTCCTACATCAGCATTGTGCCAATGAAGCGTTTCACCGCTCTGTAGAGGGCGTGCTCGAAGATTTGCAGCAATTAGCTACTGCTACTATGGCTGGTAGCCAGATTCGCTGGCAAGCACTTTCGTTCTATGAAATGGGCCAGAATGTCAAGTTCGGCAAGTCTATGCATAATACAGAAACTCTTCCCTTAGAATTGGCGGACGCAGGCTCTTTTATCATCCTCACCGAAGATGAAAGCGATTGTTACCGTATGCTGGGTATCATACATAAGCACTATTCTCCAGTACCCAGGCAGTTCTATGACTTTATTGGTAATCCCAAGGAGAATGGCTATTGCGCTCTTCATACGCAAGTAACGCACACTTCCGGTAATCTTATCCATGTAACTATTTGCACCCATACAATGGCTCTCATTGCCGAGTATGGTATTGCCGCTCGTTGGTGGAATATAGCCGAAGAACTTCTGCCACAGATACCAGCAGAAGTCCAGCATGTGAATGGCGAGATGAAAGTATTCACGCCAACAGGCGAAGCGAAATACCTTTCACAGAGAGCAACCGTACTTGATTTTGCTTATCATATTCATACAGATGTGGGGAATCATTGTGCAGGAGCATTGGTCAATGGTACACACGCGGAACTCTATAGAACCTTGCAAGCAGGCGATAAAATTGAAATTCTTCAAAAAACCGATATTACCCCGACATTAGATTGGCTAGATTACGTACAAATGCCACAATCCCTCAATCGCATCAGACAGTGGCTGGCACAGCACGAACGAAAAGCAATGCTAGAACGGGGACGTATGTTACTGAACAGAGAGCTACAGCCATTGGATACAGCAGATGCCCAGGTTCGTATATTGCTTGCCAAATTAGCCTCTAATACCACAATCTCTCAATCGCATCAGACAGTGGCTGGCGCAGCACGAATGAGTAGTAAAGAGGTGCTGAGAAGCATAGAGGATCTGATGGTCGCTATCGGTGTAGAACGTCATACACCAACAAAGATTGCGGATACTCTTAAAAGATTGCACTTGAAGACGGTGAGTTCCTCTGGATATGTTGAGCCAATTGTCGGCGTCAATGTGCTCTCACCGGAGGATGCTCAACTTCTGCTAACATTTGCACGTTGCTGTGAACCTACGCCACCTGACGATATTGTCGGCTATCGGCGTAAAGATGACATTTTGGTTATTCATAAACGTAGTTGTGGACAACTTCGCGAACCAGAGAAATTTGTGCAGGTAAAATGGGGTACGTCGCAGGGAGAAGCAAATTATGTGATCGTTGTGGAAGCGTTAAATCACCCTGGTTTGGCAAGCGAAATAAGCGCAGTGGTGACGATGTTAGGCATAGATATGCCCCTCTTTACAGCACGGAATCACCCCAATGAAGTCATGGCTGAGGCATATATCTACCTCGGAAAAACAACTTTAGCCCAACGCACCCGTATTAAAAACGCCTTGGAAGGGAAATCGAGTATAACCAAAGTGGAAATTATTCATTCAACTTTTCTTTCTACTCCCTCGCCGACCGAAGTATCTTCCAAGCTAATGATACACGCTAATCCCTATGGTCCACATCTTGCCAAAGGCTCACGCTTCTATGGAAGAGAAACAGAATATAATCGCGTCTCTGCCCTGTTGCGTGATCGCTCTCAAAATGCTGCTATCCTGCTTTGGGGTCAAAAGCGTATTGGGAAAACATCTTTCGTGCTTCGGTTGCAAGAACAGGCACGAGGAGATTATCTCCCGATCTATATAGATGTACAGGGAAAGCAAGGTAGTAGCACGACACAGTTTTTACAAGAACTCATGAGCAGCATTGTTAAAGTGCTACAGGATAATAACGCAGGCGTAGAGCTAAATTTATCCGTACCCCACCTTAATAGATTAAAAAAGGATCCATTAGCCTACTTTGACACATTTATGTCCCGGCTACGTCACGTAGCCCAACATAAGCCCTTGGCCATCTTTTTTGATGAATGCCAATGCCTTTGTAGTCTGAGAGAGGAGACTGTAAGCCTCGAAGCTATTATTAGCCGTCTGCGCAGCCATTCACAACACAGTCACGGTATGCACTTTATTCTGAGTGGAGGCGGCTTAATAAGCCAGCTTAAAGGGCAATGTGGTATTGATGCGTTATTCAATATTACCTATGATGAAAAACTCGGCTGCTTAGAAAAAGAGGCTGCTCGTCGCCTCATTAAAGGTGGTTTAGCCCAGGTTGGTAACATTTCAGATCTGGCTATTGATCTGCTGGTTGATTTTACATCAGGTCATCCTTTCTATCTCCAGTTGCTCTGCTCCCGCTTGTTTGAGCAATCGCAAGAGGACAAAGTGAAGATTACTCAACATTTCGCAGCTCAGAGCATCCAGGAGTGGATATTCCAGACTGATAATAGCCGCTTTCAACACTTCTGGGAGGGGCATGATGCGGCAAGTGCCCGTAGGAACAAATTGATATTAAGTGCAATCGCTGAGCGTGGGACGGCTACCAATAGTATTGAATATGAACAATTAGCACGAGCTATCAGTTCTGTCGTGCCAGAACAATCTTTAGGGCAGGCCTTAATTGATTTAACGAGCTTAGGAGTATTAAAACGCCATCATTCAAGCTATAGCATCGAGCTCGAACTGTTTGCGCGTTGGCTCCGCTATCACTGGCCACTTGCCTTGGCTTTACAGGAGGCCCATTGGTTATGAATGAGATTCTGCCTTCTTCGCTCCCCGAAAATCCTTTTATTCGTCCAGCTTTCTGGGGGAGAAACAATGAATTACGCACAATTTACCAGAGGCTGAACAGTGCATCACTACAGTGTTGTGCCATTATTGGTGAGAAGTTCACCGGCAAGACAACGTTATTGCGGCATTTGGCAAACTCTGAAGCCTTCAATGACGAGAAGCAACAGATAGACTCTTCATTTACCTTTGTCTATCTCGATTGTAAACTCACTATAGATCTGAACATGGGTGAATATGCTTCGATACAATTATGGAAGGGATTGTACTATGCGACAAAAGCAAAGCTGGTGCCTGATGATAAAATAGAAATCATCGAACCTCCAACAAGTGCTGATAGCAAACTTCTTAGTGATGCAGCCTATCAAATAAAATTCGCACTTGAGACACTTATCTGTAGACAGTCGCATCCAGTAATATTCGTCCTGGATAATTTTGAGGAGATAGCTCGCCTTCCCACTCGCGATAGTGAATGGCTGCGTGCGCTGGTTCTTAACAACTGCGCTTACGTGGTCGCCAGTCGCCATCTCCTTTACCTGCTCTATCAATACAATAATCGCGAAACCTGGGCCGATCCTTCACCGCTAATTAATCTCTTTTCGGATCCTATCTACCTTGGACTCATGACGGAATTCGAGGTAGAAACATTTCTCAAAGAAGCAAGTCAGCGTGCTAAGTACCTCGGCAGTGTTTGGAGAGCACAAGATAGCAAATTTATTAGAAATTTCTGTGGGCGTCACGCGGAGCTTATTCGTATAGGTTGCAAGAACTTGTTTATCTATAGATTACAAGCAAGCGAAACCATGGACACAACATCAGATAAAGAGGCATTTGAGCATAGCTTTCTCAAGATCAGCATTTCTGATGAATCAAATGTGATCTGCACGCAACTCTGGCGCGGACTCGCCGATTCTGAATTAAGTGATGTACCTACGGTAGAAGGAGCGATAAAAGAGCGCGACAGCATCATCCTATCTCCTCATCAACAAGGATTGATAGAGATAGCTCATGGACATACTCCCTCTAATAAGATCCTTTTCGTACTAGCAAGGCGCGGACTGATTGAACAGGTCGATGGAGCATGGTGCGTGTTTTCTGAAGTAATGTATCAATTCGTTCTAAATCAGGAAAAAAGCAATGCCAATAGTGAAAAGACAATGAAACAAACTGCACAAGTTGATACAAGCACCTCTTCACCATCATCTCTTACCAAACGGATAGGGCGAAGAGAGACCACCAGTTTTACCTACATGGAAGGAAAAGTCTACGATTATCTGAAATCCCATTTGGGGCAGGTATGTGATCGAGAGAATATTATGCAGGCAGTATGGGGTGAAACTAACTTACCTTCTAATACTGCTTTACAAAAAATCATAGAGCGTATTCGTGAGAAGATCGAACTCGACATCAATAATCCAAGTTATCTCATTGCTATTCGAGGACAAGGCTACATGCTGCGTGAACTTCCAACATCGACATCATAGAGAGGCGTGACTTGTTTACACCACAGCCACAACGTTATTGTCTTCCATGGATTGTTCTTCTGTAGCTTCTTGCATAGCAGAAGCAAATAGGCCTTGCTGCTCTAATAAAGTCCGCAAACGCGTTACTGCCACATCAAGTAGCCGCATGCCAAATTGAGGCAAATCGTCATAGACAATGCTGATTGCCGCGCCCACAAATGCTTTTTCGATGAGATAGAAATCGAGTATTGCATGCGCTAACTCATTGTTTTGATCCGTAATTTCCAGATAATCTTCAATCATCTCGTTAGCAAATACAACAGAACCGGTACGCATTTGAATGTCGATAGCCAGCATTGCAAAATCGCTCAGGATATCGATATTACAGTAGGTAGGATTAAAGTCAATAGCATCCAGTATTTTGACATACTGTCCAGACTTTCCATGAGATGCTTCGTTATATGGCAGTATCCAGATATTAGGTGATTTCAAGTCGCCATGACAGAGCCGAATCCGTTGCTCTCGCTCTCGCTGTTCAAAGTACTGCTGATAGATATCCAGGTTAAATAATTTCTGTAGCTTCTCTTCCAACCATGGAATAATTGTGCGCAGATAATCATAATCCAAATCAGGCTTGTGTGTCTCCAGCACCAGATTGAGCAAGCCAAAGTTATGGCGCAACTTCTCCCTTAATTGCCCATATGTACTCCATGCTTCATTATCGTTGCCAGGATGAGTGATGAGAAGCTGAGTATGAATATGCGCGATATGTTCAGCCAGGAGATGTATATGCCCTCGTATAGTTGCCATATCTTGCTCTTGCAGCAAGGCTACCAGGCTTCTTTCCTCTGGAAGCTGACGCATGATCAAAACATAATCGGCTCCCGGTTCAAGATCGTTCATTGTCGGACACATCAGTATTTCGCCGATACTAATGGTTTTCTTGGGAATATTATATTGCTCAACACGAGCTAAACCTAAATAAATTTCTGGCGAAAATGCTCTGTTGCGCCGTAATGCCTCAAGCTGACACTGCTGCCGCTTTTTTGGCGTCTCCTGACTGTAGCGCGTGTCTTTATACTCATGGAGTAGCTTCATCAAAACACTCTCAGAACTATGCGTTTGTTGCGTAAAAAACACGATGGCATGTTCAGAGGTACGCGTTTCTACAATTGAATAGGTTGAAACGAAAGAGCGAGAGATTAATGGAGATGCTTGAGGTGATGTTTCCTGTTGATAAGGAACTGCACTACCAGAAAAAGCTACTGTTGTCATTGCTATATCTGCCTAACTACAAAAAAATACATGAACGAAAAAGTTGCTATGCACATAGACAGGTACTATAATGCGCCAAGCAGGAGTTCAATAAAGGGTTCAACTAGTTGTATTCCTATTACGAAAAACTCTTCTTGGTGGAGATTTCTCAACTATCAACAATACATCAGTGCGATGCTTCAAAAAAACGGCACCCGTGAGGGTGCCGTGTTTTTGAAGCATCGCACTGATGCCCTTTACGCCCGAATCTCTTCGAGCATCGAGAGATTGATGAACAGGTCGCAACTTTGGCGCAAGGTGCCAGACATGGCCTCGTCAAAGGCGGCAACTTCAACACGCACGCCGTGATCGGAACAGTAGTCGAGCATAGGCATGAAGTCGCTATCTCCACTGACCAACACGATGCAATCGACGGCCTTACCATCGACCAGGCGCACTACATCCATGCAGAGGTCGAGGTCGAGGTCGGCCTTTTTGGCACCACTGGAGAAGGTTTTATAATTCTTCGTCGTGATGCGATAGCCCAATCCTTTTACCGCTTGCAGGAACATCTGCTCGTCGCCCGGTTGTGGGCTGGTTGGGCAGTAGGCCTGAGCACGAATTAGTCTGCGATTACCACGCAAGAAGTCCAGCAGTTTGCCAAAATCGACGGCCATACGCAAAGTACGTGCCGAATAGAGCAGGTTCGCTACATCTACAAAGACGCCAACACGCTCATTGGATGGGAACGGCGGCATGGAGACCGAAATGTTCGTTGGACTCTGGTTCGCACGGCGCAATTCACTGACCATACGGTCTGTCTGCGTCTGAATAGCCGCTGACACAATATTCGCCAACTGGTGGACAGAAGCGGAAGTGGCCTCTGTGGGACGTACCGGATAGACAGGAGTACGTTGTGCATCGGTACGCAGCGAACGCACATTTTGCGCCGCCATAGTACCCCGAGCGGGCGATGGTTCTGGCCCCATAAACGGGTTCTTCCCTTCATGATTCTGATTCATTTGACCAACGGTATAACCGGAGGTGATCGAATAGGGGGTGGCAGGTGGAACGGCAGCATTCGGCGTTGCCAACGGACGTGGCATGGCGACAGGCGTTGTCGGCGTTGGCATTGTGGCCATTGGAGCCACTGTGATGGGCGGCAACGCTGGTGTTGGTGTAGCGATGACTGGCGCGGAAGGTAGCTCTGGCGTTACGGTCGCCTTAGGTGTTACCGCCAACGGCGTGCTGGCAGCCGCAACAGGAGCCACCGGACTACTGGAATGACGGCGACGGCGACGGCGCGAATTAGCCTTCTGTAGCTCCGCATATTCCAACGGTGGTAAGTCCTCTGGATTAACCTCGTCATTTTGTGCTACCACTGGTACCACCGGTGTTGCGGCAGCAGGTTCCACCTCTACTACGGGTGCGGGCGTGGGTACAGTAACAGGTGCAGCAGTCGGCTGCTCTTTACTGCGCTGTCGATCCTGCCCATGGCGGCGGCGGCGATCTTCTTGCGTTGCTGGGACTACTGGCGGTGTAGCACTTTCCACAGCTGACGGTTCCTGTGCGACAGGCTGTTTCTGTGTAATTTGTTCCGTCGCCTGCTGAGGAACTGCGGTCGCTTGTTTCACTGGCTGTGGCACTGCTATCTCCTTCTCGCTCGTCTGCCCATTGAACATATGCCCGTTATTTGGACGAACAGGGACGTCCTTATTCTCGTCAGTGCGAGCTTGTGGTGTGGCGACTGGTGGTGTGGTCGGTGGCGTCGCGGGGGTAGACGCATTCACCTTGGGTGGACGATCAAAACGATAGCGACGAGCCGGGCGCGGCGTTTCTTGCACAGGCTCAGCTACGACCGGTTCCACGGGTGCTGTTTCTGGTGTTTCCGCTGGTATCGGGGGAAGCGTCACTTTCTCGATGGGATGTTCCTCGTGATGGCGTCCAGTTGTATGACGTGGAACACGGCGCGGTGTCGCGGGACGCAAAAGTGGCGACACTGGGCGAGTAGCTGGTGGAACAGCGACGGCTTCTGTTTCTTTGTCCACGCTTGGAATGGCCGTTAATGCCTCCTCAAGAGAAGATGTCGCAACGGGAGTAACATCCGGGGCCACAACGGCTTCATCGTTGGTGCTCGTTTCAGATACAGCGGGAGCGGATTGGTACTCTTGTAATGAAGCCGCAAAGCGTGCTTCAGACTGGCGAAACTCCTCGATAAAATCGGTGAAAGGACGGGCCTCTTCTTCCACAGAAAGAGGACTGTTCGCGTGTTGCTCTACAGGTTCAAAAGTTGAAACATCTTGTCGCCCCTGATTAACAATACCTTGCTCAATCTTCTGCTCCTCCTCTTGCGGAATGCGCTGGCTATCCTCGGAGGAAGCCTCGACAGGAGTATCAACTTGTGTCCGCTGTTCATTAGCAGAAGGCACAATGACATCTTGTGGGGATGAAAGCGTAGTCTCAGGTTCGGAGACAGGTGCATGCTCCACGACGTTTATATCAGCGTCGCTGTGTTCAGAATGAGTATGTTGTGTTGTCACTAAGATCTCCAGTCTCAGTACTGCGGACCGGAGCGCAGGTGATCGCCACAGAGAATGTTCGACTGAAGATGGTTAAGTTTCTACCTAAATCCTCGGGCAGTTTTCTTCCGCTACGCTTTTGTTCTGTATGACCCGGTCCGTTTGAATTTGTCTATGCCGTTATCTTCACTCTTGATGCACACCACCATTAAACGGCGGAACACTGGTGGGCATAGGGAGAACAGCAGGCTCTCTTGCCTCGTTCGTTCCCACGGTTGTTGGCACAGGATGATTGCTTGCACTGCTATCTTGTGGGTTGGCAAGCGCATCGGAGGGGAGACCTCCCACTTCATTCGTTTGTACTGTTCGGCTTATAGTGCGCCAGACGTAAACGATGCGCTCGATAACTGTCACCTGCGAAAAAATCGCTATTATGATGACAGCCCAGATAGTCGTGCCAGTTAAAAGTCCAAGTGCCAATATAACGACACGCTCAGGGCGAGCAAGCAAACCAGTTTTGCACTCTAACCCCAATCCCTCGGCGCGGGCTTTCACATAACTTACCATCAACGAGCCAACCACAGCTATATAAATTCCGATAGTCATCCAGCGTTGCTCATTCGCAAAAGGCCAGAGAAAATCATGTAGGTCCGGCCTCTGCAAAGTATAGAAGAGCAATCCCAACAAGATGATGCTTTCCGAATAGCGGTCAAGCGTCGAGTCGAAGAATGCGCCAAAGGTTGTGGCGGTGTTATTAACACGAGCCATCGCCCCATCGAACATGTCAAAGATTCCAGCAAACAGCACCAGCAAACCTCCAGCTACCAGGAATCCTTGGGCAATCACCATAGCTGTCAATATACTGAGCAGCAGTCCTATTACGGTCAACGTATTCGGCGTGACACCTAGTCGAGCCAATGGTTGCATGAGCAGTGTAACTAAGCGTCTAGCTTGTTGCTGTATGCGTCTGCTAAACATATCTCTATTGTATCATACTTGACCATACGAGGACTAGTCCCTTTTGCTCTATTCACAGACCCTGCGATTGATTGCCGATGATGCGATGGTGACGACCAGGGCGACCCTCGCGGTCGCCCTGGTCGGCTATTCAGTATCTTGCGAAAGTGGGAAAAGCCGTTCAGGCAACACGCTGTTTCCGCGCTATCTTGCCACGATACTGAATGCGGTGGCGGGCCAGGCGCAGGTATTCATTCATTCTCCATAACTTGCCACCCGGTGCGCTCAGACCTGCCTCGATGGCGGCACGAACATCCTGTGCCGTTTTCCCTTCAAACCAGGTGCGCCCTCGACCGATAGCTCCCAATGTATGGGCATCACTGTTCCCCACCTCTGCCCAGCCATAGACCGCACGATTGACACCCATGGCAATCTGATTCGCCCGAATGCCACAAAAACTGGCATTCCAGGTCTCAATGCCGTCGAGCCAAACATCGTTATTCGCGTAAATGCGGTCCAATACCTCGCGCTGACAGCTATGGCGGAAGATGGGATTGAGCGGATGGGCGACAATCGCCAGTCCACCTTGCTCATGGACAAGCTCGATGGAACGCTCCATGCTCAAACCACGAGGAATACGCTGCTCAACGAAGAGAGCCAACATATGACCCTCTTTCGTGCTGATCTCTTCGCCTACGATAAAATCAAAACGGTAGTTACCTTGTGACCAGAGGTCCCGCGCTCGCAGCGACCCCTCGATCACGTCATGATCGGTCAGTGCAATTACATCCAAATCAGTGTTGTGCTGAACATGATGAAGAATTTGCTCAATCGTCGCCATCCCATCACTATAGGTACTGTGCATATGCAGATCGGCCTTGCCTAGCTTGCCTGAGTAATAAGCCTGCTGTTGGGTCATCTGCTTCCGCTTGGGCAACATCGCAGTCCCCATACAAGTGCTATCCGGTATACTCGACACTGTATCAGGTTTGCTTGTGTTCATTCGCCTCCTCTTTGACGTTCTTCAATTCTTCTGGTGGAGTATGCGCTCCACACGCTTCTTGTTCAAGGTTACGTTACATAACCTTCACACTAACACTACCATTGGGACAGTAAAAATCAGACGTAACGACATGTAAATCTCTTAATCTTCCAATGCCACTTCAGCCTCTATGAGCATTTCCCCAACGGGAAACGCCTCGAGCTGGACAGCAGGATCGATCAAGGTGTTGAGACGCTGGAGGCAATACTGGTAGCGATCTTTGTCCAGGGAACAGTAGACCTGGCGTCCTTCACGGCGCGTGTGAACGAGGCCAGCACGGCGCAATTTGCGCAGATGCCACGAAACCAGTGGTTGGCTCAACCCCAGCATATCAGTCAAGGTGGTAACGGTCACATCATCTTCCCGCGCCAGGAGATAGACAATGGTCAGGCGGGCCACACCACCCAACGCTTTGACCATCAATTTCAGTTCACGCCAGTCGTCCATTATCGTTCCTGACAACGTGCTGCCCACGTTACATAAACAAACATTTCATAAATCTTTGTTTATATATTACTTTTTTTTGAGCAGATTGTCAAGGTGGGTGGAAAAAAGGTATTGCATCCCTCAGCAGTCCATGCTATAATCACCACATCAACAAGCCCGCGTAGCTCAATGGCAGAGCAGTTCACTCTTAATGAAACGGTTAGAGGTTCGACTCCTCCCGCGGGCATTAGAGTTCATAATCTTTCGCCCACCTCACCCCTTTTTCCTGGTTATTGCCGGAAGCTATAAGTCTCAGGTTTGCCTGTGTCATGCCGACATCATTGACCGGTAACAAATATACTCCTTTGGTTTCAGCACAGTACACAGCAAAGTAGTCAATTTGCCCTCTATAATTTCTCCATCCCTTCTGCTTCGCTGTATGATTGTAGCTACTCGCCGTTGCAAACTTAATGACTGACTTGTTTTCATCCGTCCAGCCAGTCTTACATTGAATACGCCAGAATTGTGCATCTGCATCTTCAATGACTAGGTCATAACGATGATTTTTTCCATATGGCGTGAGAACACTATACCCCGCTTCTATCAAGCGAGCCGTAATAATAATCTCGCTCAAATCTCCTGTGTTGTCCGTATGTTTTTTAGGTAGCAGAACCATAATCCCCCCTTGATGGTCTTTCGAATTATCGCTCCCCTCTCATCAGGCTAGTGGTCCACCAATCTACAAGTGAGAAGCGGGGATGCAAGGGGTGCAACCCCTTGAGTGGGGTCTGGGGATGCGCACCAGGCTTCCCTTCCTCTCGCCGAAGAAGGAGGACTCTCACAGGAAGGGTGGCAGAATAATAGCAGTCTTTCACCGGCGAAAAAAG
>JBPCJY010000124.1:0-28023 GCA_051004815.1 Ktedonobacteraceae bacterium | reverse complement strand
CCCCCACTCCCCCCTCCCCCCCCCCACCCCACCCCCCTTTTTCCTCCCCTCCGTTCCCCTCGGGTCCCCCCCCTCCCTTTCGCCCTGGAAAATCGCGCTGTATACCTTGCCTTCCCTTGCCGCCTTTTGGTCGGACCCTTGCGGTCGCCCTGGAAAATCGCGCTGTATACCTTGCCTTCCCTTGACGCCTTTTGGTCGGACCCTTGCGGTCGCCCTGGTGGGAGACTGGTCAAGCCATGAATTCATGGCTTGACCAGCTCTGCTGTTGTCTTTTATTACTCTTGGAACAACGCCTCGAACTGTTTACGGTCGAGTTGTTCACGTTCCATCAGTTCTTCAGCCAGTTTAGTGAGTTGGTCGGTATGCTCGCTCAAGATGGTACGAGCCATAGCATAGCCCTCTTTGAGAATATGCTGCACCTCCGCGTCAATAACCATCGCCATGCTGGTACTACTGCTTGTGTTGCGTGCGGCAGGCATACTCATGGCAAAGCTCTGCCCATTAGCAAGAAGATCATCCCCATTGAGCATCAATCGACCATCGGCATCCGCGACAAGAGAACGCGCCTGCGCTGGCAGTGTGCTGGGGTCAATGCGAGCCATGTTCAGGCTCATGGCACCGGGTTCGTAGTCGGCAAAGACCACGCCAACCTGCTCGCTCATACCCCAACGCGTAACCATGCGCCGCGCCAGATCAGTGACAACTTGGAGGTCATTCTCGGCTCCCGTTGTCACATGTGCTGGCCCAAAGGTCAGTTCTTCGGCAGCGCGACCGCCCAGCCCGACAGCAATACGAGCCATCAGTGTTTCGCGACTATAGTTGTAGCGGTCTTCCTCGGCGGTAAACTGGGTGACACCCAGGCTCTGCCCACGCGGTAAAATCGTGACACGGTTGACGGTATCAGCCTGTGGCAGGTGATGGGCCACGAGGGCATGACCGCCTTCATGGTACGCGATAATGCGGCGATCTTTCTCACCCATCACGATGGGACGCAATGCTCCAAGCTGAACACGAGCCAGCGCATCCTCGAAACAGTCATGGGTAATGTGCGTCAAGTCCTGGCGTGCGGCACACAAAGCGGCTTCGTTGACAAGATTGGCCAGGTCGGCTCCGCTCATCCCCGTCGTCAGGCGCGATAGACGCTCTAAGGACACTTCTTCGTGCAAAGGCGTGCGGCGTGTATGCACCTTGAGGATGGCCTCACGACCAACACGGTCGGGCAGTGAGACGCTGATAGTGCGATCAAAGCGACCTGGGCGCAATAAAGCTTTGTCCAGGATATCAACACGATTGGTGGCTGCCAATACCACGACCGCCTTGCGCCCATCGAAACCATCCATCTCCACCAACAATTGGTTGAGCGTCTGATCCCGTTCATCATTGCCAGAGGCACGCATCGAGCGTTTGCGCCCAACAGCATCGATCTCATCCAGAAAGACAACGCAGGGGGCAGATTGACGTGCCTGGTTGAAAAGGTCACGTACACGGCTGGCACCCACACCCACAAACATCTCGACAAACTCGGAGGAACTCATACTAAAGAAAGGCACTCCCGCTTCACCTGCGACCGCCTTCGCCAGCAGCGTTTTGCCGGTGCCAGGAGGGCCAACAAGCAAGGCCCCACGAGGAATACGAGCACCCAACCGATCAAAACGCTCAGGGCTACGCAAAAACTGAACGATCTCTTCAAGTTCCGCACGCACCTCATCAATACCCGCGACATCAGCGAAGGTCACAGGCGGTTCCAGATTGGCCAGTGCTTTACCTGCCTGAATGGCCGTTCCGGTAGCGGTAGCTTTGCCTGCCATAGTCGCTTTATTGTTGAGCGCGGACGGTTGAAGTGGTTCTTTGGCCTGTCCAAAACGACGCGCTCGACTCTTCCCCATTTGCGCCATGCGATCATCTACTGTTCGCATTGGACGTGCATTCTTTTTTGGGGCGAGGATAAGCAGGAAAATCAGCACTAAAAACACTAAAGGTATGAATTTCCAGAACAGGCCTATCCATAGTGGCTGTTGTGCAACCGCCAACGTATTCACCATGACGTGATTGCTCAGCAACAATGGCATCAGGCTCGCATCGCCATGTACAGGGAACAGCGTATAGACCGCCCGTGCGGGGTCAATGGTAGGCGTCGTGCTCGTGTTTGGCCACGAGGGATAGCCCGCCCCAACATAGCGACTCCAGGCTGCGAAATCCGCCGCTTTGTTGCTGTGGGTTACTGGCGTCGGCTTCGCTGTCGTAGTAGCGTTTTGTGTCAGAAGATTTTCCAACAACCCGTTAATCGTATTGCCCTGAATGGTTACAGCCACCACATTGCCTGCTTTTACCTGTTGCAAAAGCGTGCTGTAGTTAATCACTGTGACGCCATTAGGAGGAGTGTTGGTTTGTGGCGACTGCAATTGACCGACGATGCCAAAAAGCAATACAACAGCCGCTAAAAGGAGCATAGTGGTAAACAGAAGGTGTTTATGTGTACCGAGAAACTTTACGACATCGCGTTTGTAGCTCCCACTATGTTTGTGCCGTCGCCATCGCTCACTTAATTTTACGCGGCGACTACCCTTGCCGTCCATGTAAATTCACCTCGCCTGAAAAGGTTGTACAGAGCAAAACATTCTGATCAACCAATATGTGTCCGTAGGGGTAAGTTGGAAGCACGCAAAAACAGTGCTTTCTAAACATCGCCACACAAGGCGTACCCCCACATCACTCTTTTTTATCCTACAGAATTGAGACACATCCTCTCGCTGTCTCCATCGACTACACGACATCAAGTGTTATCCCCTTTGACACTACCAACGTTCCTTCACGAGAGAATCCTTCTTCGATGACCTGCTATAAATTGCAGGAAAAAGGCCTTACAACGAATAATTGATAAGAATTCAGGCGGTTAAACTCATAGATACAAATCAAAGTGTACCGCTACTTTGAGAATTTAGCAGTAATTCAGTACTTTCTTCTCATTATAACCACTACATCAACGTGTATCTATGAATAGCATCACAGTGCAGAGCATGTTTTTTTAGAGACAGTAAAGACGCTTATCGCTACAAATTTGGGTTAAAGCCAGGAAATTAACCAGAAAGTTGAGTAAGCCCTGGCGTGAAGTAGGTACCTCTATATTTAATACGTTGTGAGTGACAACACTGGTTCAGGGTGAAAAAAACCGTCAAGACGCGGACATGATACAATCACTATACGTTGCTCACTATGATAATTTTCATCTCAAATTTGTTTGAAAGAGAAGGTTTCAATGCATGAAAGCAATACGCATTAATGAAACTGGTGGCCCCGAGGTAATGCACATAGAAGAGGTTGAGACACCAACGCCACAAGAGGGTCAGGTGCTCATCAAAGTCGCTGCCGCCGGTATTAACTTCGCTGATTTAGCGCAACGCCAGGGCGCATATCTCACACGCACTCGTACCCCAACGACATTGGGCTTTGAATTTGCTGGCACGGTCGCCGCCCTTGGTCCTGGGGTTCATTCTCCCTCGGTGGGAACACGGGTAGTAGCCTTCGGTGACGGTGGCTATGCTGAATACGCTATCGCTCCCGCCACTTCGACTATTCCCATTCCCCAGAGCCTCGATTTTACTCACGCGGCCGCCGTACCCGTGCAAGGTATTACTGCTTATCAATTACTGCACGAGTCCGCACATATGCAACCCGGTGAAAGTGTCCTGGTCCATGCCGCCGCTGGCGGCGTCGGCACATTGGCAGTGCAATTAGCGAAACTGATGGGTGCCGCTACTGTTATTGGTACCGCCAGCAATAGCAGTAAACTTGAGCTTGTGACCAGGCTGGGAGCCGATGCCGCCATTAATTATACCGAAGCTGATTGGGCTGAACAGGTAAAGAAAGCCACTGATGGCAAAGGCCCCGATATCATCTTAGAGATGGTGGGCGGAAAGATTGCCGAGCAGAGCCTGCAATGTCTAGCTCCCTATGGACGCATGGTTATCTATGGCGCGGCCAGTAGCCAGATCGCACAATTTACGGGCATCCAGTTGATGTACAAAAATCAAGCCATCATTGGTTACTGGCTAACCTCACAATTGAGCCGCACAGATCATATTGCCAGGGCAATGATGGAGATCATGCAATATCTCGCCACCGGCAAACTGGAAATCATCGTTGGGCAAACCTTCCCCCTCACCGAGGCCGCAGCAGCCCATCAAGCCATCGCTGACCGCAAAACAATGGGGAAAGTTGTCCTGGTGGTGTAGCGTAAGAATGCAATTCATTGCGCCCCTACGTAATACTCGCCATGTAGCCGAAGAAATAGATAGGCTCGTAATGTGTTCGAGATTTCACCGCCCCTGAAATCCCATCCTCAAAAAGGATGAGAACATTGTTGCAATAACACGTTTGTATGATACAATACCTTCAGACTGAACCAATCCGACTTCTATGCTGATGGAAGAAAGAGCAAGTACTTGGAACGAAAAGTGATGTTTGACGCTGACCGAGACAAACCGATTGAGTCAGAACGCGAAACTATACCGGATGCTGATATCAGTACTTTAGCGCAAAGCGACAGCTTACGCCTCTATCTCCGCGAGATTTCACGCATTTCTCTGCTTACCGCGAGCCGTGAGTCCTACCTCGCGGAGCATGTGGAGATGGGCGATAAAGATGCTCGCAATCAACTGATTGAGGCGAACTTACGACTGGTAGTTAGTATTGCGAAAAAGTATGTCGGCCAGGGTTTATCCCTCGAAGACCTCATCGGTGAGGGCAATATTGGCCTCATTCGTGCAGTTACCAAGTTCGACTATAGAAAAGGCTTCCGCTTTTCCACCTATGCCACCTGGTGGATTAAACAAGCCATCACCCGTGCAATCTTGGAAGGCACCCGTGTTGTCCGACTGCCCGTCTACATTATGGAAGAGGTCATGCGTGTGAAACGCATGATGCGCCAACTTTACCAGGAGCTAGGGCGCGAACCTACCCCTGAAATGATTGGACAGCGGCTAGGCATGACGGCTGATCGCGTCAGCGAATTGTTGATCTGGGCCGAAAAAGTATTTTCGCTCGACGCTCCCCTCTCCGAAGAAGAGGAAAATACCTTGGGCGATATCATCGAAGATACACGTGATCGTGGCCCAATGGAAATCACCGAGCAACAGTTGCTGCGCGAAGAGATTCGCAAAGTGCTTAACCAGCTTACCGTCCGTGAAAGGCAAGTGATTGAACTGCGCTTTGGACTGGTTGACGATCACGACCATACGCTCGAAGAGGTGGGCAAGAAGCTGAAAGTGACTCGCGAACGTGTACGTCAGATTGAAGAGCGGGCCATTCGCAAGTTGCGCCACCCACAGGCCAGTCGCATCCTAAAAGAATACCTCGATTAAGGAGCAAGCCTCCTGTGGGGCATGCAAGTTCGCCCGAACTTGCATGCCCCACAGGAGGAACTCCACTACAAAAAATCACCTGCCCCTCACTTTCACAAGCATTCCTCTCATTATTTTGCTGAAGTGGCTATCTTTTGTGAGAAAGTACTTTTAGCTACCGTACACTATATGCGTATCCCTGATACGTTTAATCATTTTGGAGAGTATTCGTAGAACGTGTTCTTTACCGCATTTTGTAGAGTCCTGATGATCATTAGGTGACGAGGTCAGACATTATATGAATGAACTGGCAGGCCAGAGCCTGGGTGGCTATCAGTTGGAAGAAGAAATAGGACGCGGCTCTATGGGGATGGTGTATCGCGGTCGCCAGATCGCCCTGGGACGCGAAGTTGCCGTAAAAGTGCTGTCACAGGCACTCGCGAAAGATACTTCCTATGTCGCCCGTTTTATCCGCGAAGCACAAATCATCGCTGGCCTCAACCACCCGAATATCGTACAAATCTTTGATGCAGGCCAGCAAAACGGCCTCCTCTACTTTGTGATGGAATTTGTCCAGGGGCCAACGCTTGCCAGTCTTTTGCAATTAGATGGCTCCATTCCTCACTACCTGGCGGCTGAGTACGCGGCACAAATCGCCGACGCCCTCGACTCTGCCTATCGTGAACGCAATGTCATCCATCGCGACATCAAGCCTGAGAATTTAATGTTGGATCGCTGGGGCAAGATCAAAGTGATGGATTTTGGCCTGGCTCGCGCCACGGGCCATCAGAAAATCACCGTCGCGAAAACGCTGGTCGGCAGCATTTATTATGCCTCGCCAGAACAAGTATGGGGACAGACATTAGATAATCGCAGTGACATCTACGCGCTTGGCGTTGTGCTCTATGAGATGGTGACGGGGCAGCGTCCATTTGTCGGACGTTCATTGCCAGAGCTTACACAGGCGATTATTAGCGGCCCGCTACGTCCTCCTAATGTCCTTGCGCCCGATATTTCACAAGAGCTAGAACAAATCATTCTTATCGCCATGTCCCGTGACCGCGATCAACGCTATGAGCAGGCCATGCTCATGGCACGAGACCTGCGCTCACTCAACTTAAGGCCAGAGGCACAGTTGTCCCCTGAGCCACCAGCACGCGCTCCAATCACTCCTAACGAGTCGCGCATGCAACCACCATCACGTCATAAGGTGGTGATTCACCCCCCTAAACGCCCACAAATGCAACTACCGCGCTATATGGATCTAGAGATGACTCCACTGCCTCCGACTGAGCAAGTAGAAGCTCTCTCCCTCACATCGCAAGAGCCGGATTTCGCTGAATCGCCAACGCGCCCGACCAATGTCCTTGCGATAGATACCGAGGGGCCAACAGGGCCACTTGGGCCACCCTCGCCCATTGCGAGACGCGAGCAACGAGCCCAAAAAGCACGCCAGAACAAGGCGCAACGCTCCTTTTGGCGTAAAATCTTCAAAACGCCAGCGAAATAATACTGTCCCCTTCCATGCTTCTCTATTCCCATGCTCCTATACTTACTACTCCACCTCCACATTTGGTAAGGACTGGTATAAATAAAAGAGAGTATCGTCCACCTATCTCGAAAGCAGCGTGCATAGTATATGTTAAGTCAGTACCCCATGCCTAAAGGCAGGGGCTTGTCTCTGAACTCCACCTCAACTCAGCATACCGTTGCAGGCGTGCCGCTTTGGCTTCATCGTTCGAGACATCAGGGGCAACGGACAAGTGCCCCGTGCTCATCCAGTCTTGCCGGACAAGCAACGTTCGCAAGGCGACATTTCGCGCACCGACCAAGTCAGCATGGAGGGTATAGTGGCAACCTTGACACACAAACGAGAGTCCCTTTCCGGGGCGGTTCTCTTTCGCAGTAAAACCGCACATGGGGCAAGCTTGACTAGTATAGTGGGCATCCACTTTCATGGTCATGCTTCCGGCAAGCGTAGCCTTGTACGCAAGCACACTCTGCAGTTCGGCAAAAGCCCAATTCGACGCATGACGGTTGGCCCGTCGTTGCTTCTGACTGGCTTTCTTGCCTCGTTTGCGTTTCGTGCGTTCTCGAAGGTCGGTCAAGTTCTCCAACCCGATCATGCTATGAGGATAGGTTTCGATAATATACTTTGCTATGGTGTGGTTGGTTTGCAACTTCAACTGTCTCTCTCGTTTGCTGATGGCTACCAATCGGTGGGTAGCCGAACGAGTGCCTTTTCGTTGCAAGCGTTGACGAAGTCTACTGTAGTGATCGGCTCTCGCCCGAACGGCTTTACTGGAATGAAACGATGCTTTCCCAGTGGTAGTTGCGGTAACCGCCAAGTAGCGTTGCCCGATATCGACCCCGACCACTGTTCTATAGTCTTGTGGCAAGGGGTCGACTACTTCAAGCTCAAGACTGACCAACAAGTAAAACTGCTTGCGTGGCTTGTCATACCAAAGCTTAGCGGCACCGATAGACGCACCGTGCGCGATGAGGGACACATGCTTGTGGTAGCCCGTGTAGGGAACAATCACGCGACCTTCAAGCGTCAAGAGGCTGACCTGGGAATGTTTCTTGAAACTGTAGTCATGCCCAAGATGGTAGTCAAGGGTCGGAGAAACATAGCGAGGAGCTTCATCAAGTCCCTTGTATCGCTTCTTGGTCAGTCCTGCCGAACGCGCGATAGTATTGTTCTTGACTTTTGTCCACAAGGCTTTGTATGTAGCTCCGACTTGGCGGGGAACACTACACGACATTTGGGCAGGAAGATGATAGCGGCTCCGCAATTCCGCATACGTTCTATCCTACAAGGAGACTTTGTTACTCAACTTGCCATGTTCAAAGGCGTACTGAGATACGTGGTTCAACGCATCGCGGTACGCCAGTTGGGTGTGGCGCAATGCCTTGAATTGTGTGCTATCGGTATGTAATTTGAGCTTTGCGGTGATCATCTGTTTCATAGAACACGTATACCATTTCTTCACAGAAGTGTCAACAAGGAAAAATGATGAAAGATTCAACACAGCCCATCACTCCCCCAAAAGAAGGGTTTGCTTACTCCATGGCTCGAAGCCCAGGGGCTTCCGCAAGCCCGTTTGGTGAACACACCAGCAAACAACAGCTCTCGACCGGCGTACCGACGGAGCAGCCCAACAAGCTGCCTTTCCCTTATAGTACCGCCAGGCAAGAACGTACTCTCAAAGCATTGACACTTTTGCTTGGCCCCGAAACTGCTTATGCTACGCGCTTGCGTGCTACACGCTACCTGGCTCGTCAGGGTTCCGCTGTACTACCGTTGTTGTTAAGCACACTTCATCACTACCCTGAACTCACTTGGCCATCTTGGCCAGGATGGCCCCCACAATATGAACGATGCAGCCGTTTGCTCATACACCTCTGCCAGGACGCACACCTATCGCTCGAAGCACTGCTACAACATCCTGCCATTTCTCAACCTACTGGGCCAGTACTCTGGACGAGTGTGATAGAAGCAGTTGATGCGCAACCAGATGCTGCCCATGAATCCCTGTTACGTAATGGGCTGGCGGCACCGTGGGAGACAACGCGCTACGCCGCAGCCATGGCCTTAGCCAATTTGGCAAGCATCGTACTATTGCACGAGTCAACCCGAGCAGCACTGCGCATGTGCCAAAGCACACAAGAACCTGTATCCATTCGGCTCGCAGCTTCCTACACCTTATTACGTAATGGGGATAGTAGCGGTATAGAAGTACTCATGAAGCTATTGGCTGACAACATGACAGGCGAAGTTTGTAAGGCAATAATCTTTGTACTGGCAACAGAGCCGCCAACACACCTTAACCCACAACAACACGAACAATTAACCCAGCTACTGCTCACTGCTCTCGTAGACGAAAATACAGAGATCAGCCAACTTGCGGCACGCACGCTGGGCAGTATTGCACATCCATCCACAGCACTTCTACTGTTCCCTTTGCTCGCTGCTAGCTTGCCATCTGTGCAAATGGCTGCACTCCTAACGTTGGAAGAGATGGCACAGCACAAAGCCATACGTCTCACCTTGCGGCACCATATGCTTTCAGCCAACATCCTACCGCTTTTGCGCTCAACAAGTTCGCCAGTGCGTCGGCAAGCCAGTTATACCCTGGCAGCGATAGGAGGAGAATATGTGACGGCAGTGCTGGGAACAGCACTACGTAATAGCGAGCACATAGGACAGATTGAAGCTATCGAGGCATTGCGCTTACTACACGGTGTATTGCGTCATCCGACACGCGCAAAAGTGGTGCAATGGCTGCTCTATATACTGGCTCAACCCCAAGAAGAGGTACAGGTTACTGCACTTGATTCGCTGGCTTACCTGGTTTGGCAGACCCGCTCACGGAGGAAATTGCTAGCAAGCACGGCTATTTGCTCCGCGATTAGCCAGGATGGAACGCCTTTGCGGCTCCTGGCAAGTCCTCATGCCTGGGTGCGCCAACGCGCTGTAGAACTACTATGTATGTTGGACAATCAACCACCAGCACTTCATGCCCAACTATTGCATCTCTTGCATAATGACAGTGATAGCGGTGTACGAGCATGTATCGCCTTTGTTCTAGGGCAAGTTGCTGCCCGCTGGGCAATTCCTGCTCTGCTCCAGGCTTTACTGGACTCCGACGAACATGTAGCCATTACCGCGCTCAATGCTCTCGATCAACTGGCAACCACTGCTGACGCCATCGTTCTCTATTGCATCCAAGAACTCGCTATCTTTGGCAGCACAGCAGAACACAGTGAAGACGCACTGCTAACATCCGCACGGCTCTTGCTGAAAAAATGGCATGCCAAATATCCTCACCTGTATGAACAGGGGTTGTGAATGATTACCAGGGAGACCGTTGCATTGCTGGCCATCATTCACAGACTCTCGTCTGTACGAAAGGCATTTGGAGAGAAGAGTTCCCGTGAGCGGACTGGAGAGATATTCTGGCTGTCATTCTGAGCGCAGAAGCCGAAGCCCTGAGTGAAACGAAGGGGAAGAATCTCTGGTCGGCCAGCAGACAGATTCTTCGCTCCGCTCAGAATGACAGCCCTTCTCTCCAAATATCTGTCTGTACGAAGCATAGCTTGTGCGGAGCTGACTTTCGCGCTATACTATCTCATGAAGAGATAATAAGTCAGCAGGAGTGACAGCAAGGTATGAATCTATCGCAGATTAGTCTGGGGTTCGCGTTTCTAGCCGGATTAGCCTCATTCCTCTCACCGTGCGTTCTGCCACTGGTTCCAATATATTTAGCACAATTAGTGGGGCATAGCGTCAATCAAGCCGATCAGCATACTATAGGCAACCGCCTGAACACCTTCCTGCATGCATTGATGTTCGTCGTTGGGTTCACCCTGGCCTTTGTCTCGCTGGGCGCAACTGCCAGCACAGTGGGTAGTTTTTTACGTACCTACCAATTCCTGCTGCGCCAAATAGGCGGCATCATCCTGATCCTCTTTGGCCTGCAAATGATCGGCATTCTGAAAATACCCTGGCTCTATCTGCAAAAACGCTTTGAATTTCATCCCAGTCGTCCCAGTTACTCTGCCTCGCTGCTCTTCGGCATCATCTTTGCCATCGGCTGGACACCATGTGTTGGCCTTATCCTCGGCCCAATTCTGAGTCTGGCAGCCAGCGCAGCAACACTGCGCCAGGGAGTCACCCTCCTCCTGGTCTATTCGCTCGGTCTTGGCATACCGTTTTTGCTCTTAGGCCTGGGCGTCGATCAACTCAGTAGAGGATTAAAAAAGCTCAAACCACATTTAGGGAAAATCGAAGTTGGCACAGGCATCGTAATGATCCTTGCCGGCATATTTATTTTCTTCAACCTCCTACCTTCCCTGAATCACTTTTTTAGCCTGGGGATCAGCGTCTAAACGCGATCTGGCAGTGCTGTACTATCGCTTTTCGGTCTCACCCTCCTGCTTGCTAAAGGTGAGGTAATGCTACTATCATCGTCGATTTTTTGTGATTATAGGTCCTGGACTGTGAGTCTGCACAAAACTACTCACAGCCCTCCTGTTCCGCTAAATCGGCTCGTATCTCCATCGCTACTGCGGGATCAAGTTCGACTGACTCACCAATGGGCGAACGTGCTACTCGTAATACAGCCTCGCGCAGATGCGCGGGTGCGTGCTCGATAGTACACCGCTCGTGGATGAGTCGCTGCACTTTCATATCAAATTGAAAGCGACATTCACAATGTGGACAATCCGTAAGATGTTGCTGGACAACAGCGACCTCTTCCGTGTTGAGTTCCCGACCAATATAGAGATGAAGACGAGCAACGGTCTCATAACAGTTCATAATTCTTTATCCTCCTGCACTGGCTCGTCCGTCATATATTCTGTACATTCTAACATATGAAGGGGGGACTTTCATTCCCAATCAGAGTGCGATATACTGCAAAGGTACTGGACGACCACAAGCGAGGAGTTTTGCATGTCGGAACAGCCAATCGTGGAACCGGAACAGACAACGCCGGAACCAAAAGAACAGCTAACAGATACTGAACAGAAACAAACAGAAGATTTTGAGGCAGGCGTCCTGGCTCAACTCGATAGTCTTTACCGTACTGCGCGACGCATGATGAGCAGCCAACAAGAAGCTGAAGACCTGGTACAAGAGACGATGCTCAAAGCATTTCGTTTTGCCCATACCTATCAACCGGGTACCAACTTGCGTGCCTGGCTTTTCCGTATCTTAAACACATCAGCGATTAATCGCTATCGGAAACAGGCTACTCATCCTTCTATAGCATCGCTGCCCGAAGGAGAAGATTTCTATATCTATAACCGCATCAAGGATTTAAGTGGGCAGGAACTCAATACTGGTGCGGAGGAAGAAGTACTCAGTCACTATCTTGATGAAGATGTCTATAATGCACTCAATGACCTGCCACCAAATTTCCGCATGGCAGTCATCCTCGCCGATATCGAAGGTTTATCGTACAAGGAGATTGCTGAGGCCTTAAATATACCGATAGGAACAGTGATGAGCCGCATATCTCGTGCGCGTCGCCAATTACAACGTTCACTCTGGCAATATGCCAAAGATAGGGGCTACGTCAAAGCATCCTGAATTTCCTATCGCCAATTTACCTATACAGTGCGGATTTGACAGCTGTGGGCTGTCAAATCCGCACTGTATACAAAAACTTTCGTCGGAGGCAGTACACAGCTACTTTCCATTTTGGGAAAGTTGGCGAGCAGTCTCGCTACCTGAGCGTGTAAGGCTCACGTTCACACAACGACGATCCATCATATCTATAGCCCGTACCACTAGTCCCTTCCGCTCCAGACGCGCAATTGCTTTTGTCGCTGCCGCAGAGCTAACTTTGAGAGCGGTAGCAATTTCTCCCACTAACCAGTGATCGCGGTCTGATAAAAAGGTGAGTACCTCTAGCTGGCGTGGAGTGACACTAGCGGTTTCCTTGCGCATGGTTGTCATATGCGTTATTCTCCTGCAAATAATTGTTCTATTGGTGATCCTCTGCGGATAGACCAACTCACGTATTCGTCTAAGAGACGTTGCACAGGAGAATGTTGGGTAATGTTCCCACACCGATTCCAGGAATGTCCACACGCTCATTACACCTCTTGATGCTCCAAAGCATGCATCTTCGTGTCTGAGCCAGACCTGCCGCGCTGGAGCATGAAAACAAAATTACTGCCTTCACCGGGGATACCACTACTCTCCACCCAGATTTCCCCTCCCATCGCAGTCACCAATTGTTTACAAATGTATAAGCCCAGACCAGCACCGCGCACAGGACTATTCATGTCGCGTTCAAGCCGTACAAAACGTTCAAACAGGTGAACCTGATCTTCTATTGGTACACCAAGTCCGTGATCTTGAACTCGTACGGTCACATGCCCATCATCGATCACGCTGCTAATCTCAATGCCACTGCCCAGAGGCGAATATTTAAGGGCATTACTCATTAAATTTAACAATACTTGACGCAAGCGCATCGTATCCGCCATCACACTTACCTCACCGGGTACGTCTACCTGTATCGTACGCTGTTCCCGCTGTGTCATAGCCTCGAGAATCTCCAGGACATGTTGGATAGGCTCAGCCAATACTACCCGGCCCAACTTGACGTTCTCACTGTCAAGTTGTACACGGCTGGCATCCATGATGTTATTCACCATGAGTGCCAATTCATCACAGCCATGATGAGCCTTGGCAATAAAATCAGCCCGCGTCTCTAAAGAAAGGTTGGAGTTATAGGCTGCCAGGAGTTCGATATAGCCCAATACAGCCGTCAGTGGCGTACGCAATTCATGCGATGCCGTAATAATAAACTGATCTTTCAGAATATCTAACTCTTTTTGACGCTCATAGGCGGCACGCAACTCTATCGTGATACCAGCATTTTCCAGTGCTGCGGCACATTCCCTGGCAAACATTTCCAGCACACGCTTCTCTTCTTGTGAAAAAAGATGTGGACGCGTATACGTCAATATGAGCAGACCGAGCGGTTGTTTACCCCGGTAGAGAGGAATCCAGGCGAAAGGAAAAGATGGGGCTTGCTCCAGGCACGAAGGAACTCCGGTAGAACTGTCATTCCATGCTCGCTCGCTATCGCCCTGGTAAAACCATGATGCCCAATCCTTCTCCTGGAGCGACATGACTGCTTTCTGGCTTATCAAACGAGGGCCGGAACCCGCGTGTGTCACAAAATGTACCATGCCGTCTTGCTCACCATACAACCAGAGACCTGCACCTGCCATAGTGGCCTCTACAGCAATTTCTATATAAGCAACCGCCACCTCTTCGATGGTCTCATAATCTTTGATGGTCAAGGTATTAGCACTATACAGTGTATTGAGGATAGCAACGTGCTGACTCTCTTTCATATAGAGCCGCGCTGTCTCCAGCACAGGCGAGAAGCGAGCCAACATATGAAAGATGGCCTCAAAATCGGGTCCAGCATAGAGTTGATGATCTCCTCGTCCGCCCAATGCCAGCATACCGATCATCCTCCCTTGCGCCCGTACCGGGGCAAGAAGGGGTTCAGTACTGTCAAGAACCGTGGTGCCTGCTAAATACCGGCCCAGGCCAAGCGATTCCTCTCCATCTACTTTCATAGCTTCGCTCAGCAACAAAGGACGATGAGCGACCGCCAGGTTTTTCAGGAAGGGCTTATTAGCATCAAGCCAATCAAATTTCTTGTGGGAAGGCATTTGCGCCGTCTTCAATATCCTCTGTGCCAGATCGTGACGGGCGACATCATGCGGGTCTTCTTCTTTGCCCAGAGGATACAATTGGAAACAGCCAGTATCCTCATCCAAGACAAATAAGCAGACTTCTTGCGTTTCAAACGTATTAACGGCGGCAATGGTGAGTAATCGCGCCGCCTCATTGAGATCGAATGTTTCACTCGACATAATATCAGGGCTATCAATCAGCGTCCGATAGTGCAAAATTTCGCTGAAGAAGAGACGTTCCGTCGCTAGCTTTGCCAGCCACCAGATACATGGCGAAAGCAGAGCCATGGCAATAACTACAATGACCACATATGATGATATGCTCTTTGAGAGCATAACGCTGCTGAGTGTCAAGACAAGATAACCCAGAAACGTTAAACCCACTACCCCCACCATCCATGCGACTGCACGGCGAATGTACATATCAAAGACCAGTACCTGATAGCGCAAAATAGTATAACCCAGGGCCAGCGGAAACAACACAATAGAAATGGTCGTTAGCTCACTATTAACGACATATTGGGCTGGAAACTGTAAAATCTCTGGTATAAATGAGAGCAGCAAAAGCGGTGCGACAGCCAAAATAACTCCCATCACAAAGAGCCGTCGTTGCTGGCGTTCACGCATCGATGCAGAAGAAAAATAGGAAAAGACGATAGTGACTAAAATACCAACGAAAGCGATCAGCCTGTAAATAGTATCAATAGTTCCTGTCCAAATTAACAACTGCGAAGTAGGCCAGTAATAGAGAACAGAAAACAACTCGCTGCTTAGGCACAAAAAAAACATGACTATGAGATACCCCCGCAATCCCAAAGCCAAATAATGTTGTCGCGAACGTTTTGCTGGTACCTGGGGTGTTTCTGCTGTCTTGCTTGGAAAAGCAAGAAAATTCCTTGGAAAGACCAACAGCAATGCTGAAAGCAGTAACTGAGATGCTGCGCTAGCTCCGTAACCGATACATGTCAGTAGATTATCGTTAAAACTAGCACCAGTTTGCACCTCAAACGTGACCATTAGGGTTAGACATACACCTAAAAGCAATGCAGCAACCTGACGCTGACGCGCATAGAGCCAGACAAGAGCTCCCACCGTTAGAAAGATTAATGCTACAAGGGCAGAGAAATCAAAGCTTAACCAGGGGAGGCAAGAAAAAGAAGAACTTCCTGCGAAAGTGTGCGGAAAATAGCTCGATGCATCGAGATACAATAAAAATATATAGAGTACTAGAGCCATGAGGATTATTAAGAGGCGTCCAACCCTGACACGCGCCCAGGTGATATTTCTCATATAACTTCCTCCCATGTAATCCCCGCCACGTATTTCTACCACATGCAGATGCCAGGTTAGACATCTCCTACAAATCTAACAGTAGTCTCAGTAATGGACTAACCGACACATAAGCACCAATCTCCTGTAAGCTGTCACGTGCTCGTTCATGATACAGCAGAAATATGCCCCATGTCGTAATTATTCCATCTTGCAGTGCGCGTTGATGCACTTGCTTCTGTTCATCGGCTGGCAATGCATTTCCTTGAAGAGCATCTTCTCTATGAGCGGCAAGCACAACTGGTAGTGTCTTCTTTCCTCGTATCAGGTCTGTTTTCACGCCAGGAATAATGGTATCTGTGCCTGTAAGCGTTTCATTAGAGGGATAATCTTGTAGTAGATAATACAAGTCATGCGCATCATTGTCAAGTTGATGGGCTATGCCCAGGAGTTCACCTAATGCCGAAAATTGTTCACGGGTACGTTCATCCGCGCCAGCGCAAATCGCCCCTAATAGAAAAGCCACGCGCATCAGCGAACCCGCCTTCCCGCGGGCGATTTCTATACAATCATTCTCCGTAAAATCCTGCACTGGTTGTTGTTCGGCCAGGATGTCTCTGTGCTGACCAGTCGCCGCCGCTAACGCGCAAGCCTGGAGCGTATCAAGCAGCAGCAGTATGCGTTCAGGAGGAATATGGTATTGCGATAGCGAGAGGAGAGCCTGTTGCGCCAGCATTAAGAGCGTGGTCGAGACATTCAGCGTACGTGCAATGCCCAACGTTTGTACTATTGGCGTCTGATCATCATCTTCTACATCATCCAATAGATCAAGGGCACAAATAAAGTATTCGATAGCCACAGCCACACTACTAGCATAAACAAGATCAATTTCTGGCGCAATGCTCTGCGCCACCAGGAACGTTAATAAAGGCCAGGAACCGACAATCTGCGACGATTGTGTACTGCTATCCCGTTCGCGTTGCAGAGATAACAGCTTCCCTTCGGCTCCTAATGCTCGTACAACATCAGCACGTAAGTCGCTTTGCAGCGTTGCCAAAAGAAATTGAAGCCGCTCAACGAGAAGGCTCTGTTGAGCGGCAAATTGATTTACATAAGTATGCGAATTATCACTCATTCTTGATGGTTATCTTGAACTACTCAATTTAATGTGTGTACCCATGTGCCCACCAGTTTAAGGGTGTCGCAAGGGCAGTGTCAAACGCCAGGTGCGGTATCAGCCTTCGTACAATCTCGGCCACGCGTGGTGAAAAGCTCTCGTGCCTCAGCACATCGTCAGGGCTGTTGGTTAGTTCCTTGCGCAGTTTCTCATCATTAGAAACGCGGTACACAAAATCTCGAATTTGCTGCTCTTCCATTCGGAAATGCTACCTTTCTATTGCTATCGCTCAGGGGGGACAGAAAATAAACGTTTCCTGCTTTTCTCAATTCCAGAAACTCATTGGGGATTGCATGAGGCCAACCCACATTTTGAGGTTCATCGCACAAGGAGGACATGCCAGGAGGAGGCTTCACCGTGGGTTGCACTATACAATAAAAGATACAAAGATAACTCAATCGCTTTCAATCATTACAGGTGCATACTTCAACTATACACGATAAACTTAAAAAAAGCAAGAGCTAACTCTCAGTTCTAACGGAATATATCAGTAAAAGGCTTATGACCGTTAACAAACGAGAGAAGGGAAATGTATCATTTTACATACATTTCCCTTCTCGAGTAGGCTGGGAAGCCGCACGATAGCAACGTTTGTTGCTAGCAAGAAACACTAAAGCCAGTATTAACTACCAGCTGCCCCCTCTACATCAATCCGTACCTTCTCTCCTACCGTCTGCTCAATAGCACTGAGTTGTTCGGCGGAACCTTGTGCGTGTGGCCCTTTGAACCAATGACGTACACTGGCAAACCACCAGATAACGAGTAATACGAGCGCACCAAGGACGACAACGCCCGTATAGTTAAAGGTTAACGCGGTAAGCGGCCACGCTGTAGGTAGCATAAACAGGATGGCGATGAAGATAACCCACAAGACGGAGATCACGCCAATTGGTCTACTCCATGCTCCCAGGTGCCATGGTCCGGGCTTAAAATCCTTCACCATCAAACGCAGCAGAATTGGCAAGACATACGAAATGTAGAGTCCAATTACCGCGATGGAGGTGATTGCGACGTAGGCAGTAAAGCTTACGACGGAAGGAATGGCCAGGATAAATGCGCAAACCGCGGCAAGTATGATGGCATTGCGCGGTGTGCGACCACGATCCAGCTTATGCCACAGCCGCGAGAAGGGTACAGCTCCGTCACGCGAGAAGGCATAGATCATGCGCGAATTCGTCGTGATCGAAGACATACCACAGAAGAATTGCGCTCCTACTGCTACAGCAAAGAAGAGCGTCCCGAGTATGTATCCCAGGCGGCTTTCCAGAATGAACAACACCGGGTTAATCGCGCTTGCCGCACCAACATTAAGCGTAGTGCTGATATCGGGTGCTGCAGCCAGCAAGCCCATCAGCACCGCGTAGCCAGCAACGGCAGAGACGACGACCGACATTACTACTCCCCACGGCGCACGCGTCTCGGCTCCAATGGTTTCCTCGGTCATATGCGCGGACGCATCGTAACCAGTATAGGTATACTGCGCTAGTAAAAGACCTAAGAGGAAAGCGTACCAGATGGGGAAACCGGTTTGGTTGTATTTCTGATTGACACTGAAAAGCACACCGGCTGAATTCAACGGCGCGGGATGAGCCACCACTGCGGCAAAATTCGCACCACCAAACTGCTGGCCTACCAGGGCCGCAACCACCACACCGCCGCCAATCAGAATGACGCCCACGATGTGCCACCAGACGCTGACATCGTTAAGCGCAGCAACAATACGCACTCCAAAGATGTTAAGACTGGCATGTAAAATTAACACAACCGCGTAGATAGTCAACGTTGTCCACTGCGTCGCGGGATCAATCGCCAGCACGGAACCAAGCGTAGCCGGGAATTTGGGGAACCAGGCATTGAGCAGCACGTCAATCGAGACGGCTAGGCCGTAATCGATACCAGCCGTGACAGCTACCTGCCCAATCAGGTTGAACCAACCGGTAAACCAACCCCAACCAGCACCACCAAGCTTGGAGGCCCAGAAATAGAGACCACCAGCAGTAGGATACGCGGAAGCCAGCTCAGCCATGCCTAACGCGACAATCACCACAAAGACAGTCACCAGTGGCCAGCCAATCGAACCGGCAGCAAAACCAGAGGTGGTGATGCCAGTGTAGAAGAGAGTTAAACAGCCACTCAGGACGGAAATAATGGTGAAAGAAATGGCGAAGTTGGAGAAGCCACCCATCGCTCGGAACAATTCCTGCGCATAGCCCATGGAGTGCAGGCGTTTGATATCCTCTGCAATAAGTTCTTCTTTGGCGGAACGCTTATTTAACGCCAAGAGACACCTCCTAATTTGAAAAAATGATGGAAGGTAGAACGTGCATGAAAACATCATCATAGATGATGTGCCTGATCAAATGGGTGTAATAAATGTCCATAATACAATATCTTCCAGATTCTTCACCTGGAAACTTGTTCCTCTGCGCTTGTTCTCCTTTCAGGCAATACAATAGATCGCCATCTATTCTCGACAGTTGACATAAGCACAAAAACTCCTGTGTAATATCTCTATTTTCTCTGATGTTGAGCTTTTCGTCAAGTCCCTATTGATGGGCCTCTTCCGGCAGCTCGTACCAGCGCACCCTCTCACCAACCATAGAACGCGCCTTCCAGCCCATTGACTTTGGGCTGGCCTCTATAGCTGTGGTCAAAGTATCTACATGTTCCGTGACAAAAGCGGGGAAATTGTCTTTCATGGCGAAAGCTCGGAGCTTATTGAGGTTCAACGTCAGCGTTTTATACAGTCCCCAATCGTTGGAAGTTAAGCTTGCAATGTAGGAAGCATTGATAGCTTGCTCAGCACCACTCACCTCGTGATCTACAAACAGCGCGATAGTATCCTTGATATCCTTCTCATTGATCTCGACAATTTGCAATTTTGTGATTAAAAGATCGGAAAGCGATATAGTACTATTGGCAATTTGCAATCGTGAGCGGAAATCCAGATTGTGACACATCTGCATACGGTCGATGAAAATATCAATGTGCCGTTCATGCTTCTCATCAAAAAATAGCAGACGCTGATGTCCATGCAAAGCATTAAACGTTTTGTTACCTGTATAGCCAAGTTTAGCAAACAGTGCCTTTGTTTTCGCACTCCATTTGCCTAGCGTCACAAAATCCATATCTCCATAGGAACGGATTAGCCGCTCATCAGTATGAGTACTTGGACATTGGAGATAGATAGCGAGGCCACCGAGCAGGCGCAATAAAACGCCTTCGGACTGAGCGGCCTCGATGATACGCACGGCTTCTTCTTTTATGTCGGCAATTGGCTCTGATATCTCACTCATGGATGCCCCTGGGGATGGTCGCTATCCTCCTCATTCAACAATGAAAGAAGATGAGGATTGAGACAAAGCAAGACGCCTTGTCTATTATAGAAAAGATAACATGATTTAGGAAAGCACGTCAAGAAAAGACTCTGCATCCTTGCGGATGAACCGTAGGGCGCGATTTATCGCCGCCATCGCCGATGTATCGGCCCGCTCTCAGAACATTGACGAAAGCTACCAATACCTGTAGAATCAAGGAAATTGCAAACCAAAAAGGATATGAGATGATAGATTCCCTACAAAAACCTGATACAGCAGACGATAAAGCCCCATACGACCTGCACAGCGTTGATATGTTAGGCGTATTGAGTAGCACACAAAGCGTCGTGGAGGTGGGTGAACACGCCTGGATAAATGAGGACTGCGTTGCTGAACTAGCGCAGCAGTGGCTGCAGCAGGATAGCACGGATACTACCGTTGTTCCGCCTCCAACCGCCCAGCCGTATGACCACTACCACTTCTTTGATGGTACTGAGCGCACCGTTAACTGGATTCTTGTGCTCGATGCCATGAATTTCTGTTTTTGGGGCGAGAAAGATCAGCCCCGCTGGCGTATAGAATACAAGGGAGAGCTACTCAACGGCTACCTGGCCGAGGCGGCAGCACTCACACGAGCAGCGGAAGAAGATATTCCCCTTTGGGACGCACACTATCTCAGCACGATCAGCGACGAAGCTTTGGCCGCTATTTTTCGTGGCGAACAGACCATCCCGCTTTTCGAGCAACGGCTCCAGAATATACGCCAGGTTGGGCGTGTGCTGTTGGAGCGGTACGGCGGTCAGTTTACCAACGCAATCGAGCAGGCAGATGGCAGTGCCGTCAAATTAGCCTTGCTTCTGGCAAAACATTTCCCTTCGTTTAATGACGTGGCACTCTATCGTACGCATAAAGTACGTTTTTTGAAACGAGCACAAATCTGTGTAGCCGATCTCCATAGTTCGTTTAGTGGGCAAAGCTGGGGCGCATTCCCCGACATTGATCAGCTCACCGTCTTTGCCGATTACAAACTGCCACAAGTACTGCGTCAATATGGTATCCTAGAATATCATCCCTCCCTGGCACAACGCATCGACAACCAGGAAATAATCGAAGCGGGTTCCGAGGAAGAGGTGGAGCTGCGGGCCGCCACAATATGGGCCTGTGAACTGTTACGCCGTGCCATGACGCACGAAGGTTATCCGCTCACCGCCGCTCAGCTTGATTTGCGTCTCTGGTCTTTGGGGCAACATTCAACTGCAATGAAGCCATATCACCGTACGACGACCATCTTCTATTAACGTTCTGCTGAGACCTGATAAGAGATGCTAAAAATGCAATTAAAGACATTACTAGTCGCGTTAGAACAACCTCCTATACGTGTCTTATCCGCTCCATCTGAAAAGAGCGAGAGCGGTAATGTCTTTAACGAGGAGAGAGAGATTACCGCGTTGGCGTATGATTCGCGTCAGGTGCAGCCAGATGGGTTGTTCATTGCTGTCCCTGGCGATCATACCGATGGGCGGCGGTTTTTACAAGATGCCGCCCAACGCGGAGCATACGCCACCCTTGGTATACCTCTGGAAGCATCTGCACGCGCCTCACTACCGCTTCCTTATATCGAGGTGCCAGATGTGAGAATTGCCCTGGCAAACCTCGCTTGCGCCTTTTATGACAATCCCAGCGCACATCTCTGCACTTTCGGCGTTACCGGCACCGATGGCAAAACCACCACCAGTAATTTGATCAGCACCATCCTGGAAACGGCGGGCTTCCAAACAGGGCTTATGACCACCGCCAATTTCAAAATCTCCGGTCAGGAATGGGAGAACGCTACACGACAAAGTACACTCGAAGCGTTAGAAGTACAACAATTCCTCCGCCGCATGCTCGATGCTGGTGTTACACACGCTATTGTAGAGGCAACATCGCATGGGCTGGCATTACAGCGTGTGCGCGGCTGCCAGTTTGATGTCGGCGTCGTCACAAATATCACCCATGAACACCTGGATTTTCACGGCACTATCGAGAATTACCGTCGGGCCAAGGCGCGACTCTTCGAAATGCTTGATCCCAAGTATGTAAAAGACGTACCTACGCGCCCTATTGCCATTCTGAACCGCGACGATGTCAGCTATAACGTCTTGCGTCCCTATTGCCGCGTCCCTATTCTCGACTATGGTATTGACCCGACCGCCGCTGTGCGTGCCGTCGATGTACAGCTACATGCCCATAGCACCAGTTTCCGTGTAATCTTTCCCGATAGCGAGTTGCACATTGAGACACAGCTCGTTGGGAGCTTTAATATCAGCAATTGTCTGGCCGCCATCGCGGCAACATACAGCCAGGGCGTTAAACCCGCCGCTATTGCTCGTGGCCTGGCCAAAGTAACTGGCGTGACAGGCCGTATGGAGAACATTGTGGAGGGACAGCCGTTTACAGTCATCGTCGATTACGCCCATACACCCGATAGTCTGGAAAAAGTACTGGCAACCCTGCGGCCTCTAACTAGCGGGAAGCTTCTGGTAGTTTTTGGCTCTGCCGGTGAGCGTGATGTGCAGAAACGTCCTATTATGGGACGCATTGCTGCACAAATGACAGAATTTTTCGTTATTACTGATGAAGACCCACGAGAGGAGGAGCGTGAAAGCATTTTGCACGCGATTGCACAAGGCGCGAAAGACATAGGAAAACGTGAAGGGCGTGACTTTCTCTGCCTTGCCGACCGCACACAAGCCATCGCCACCGCTTTTTCTCATGCTCAACCAGGAGATACGGTACTTCTGGCCGGTAAAGGTCACGAACAGAGTATTATTATTGGTAGAGAAAAATTACCTTGGGATGATCGCACTGTGGCGCGGAAAGAACTAGGTAAATTAGGATATAGACAAGAACGTTACTGATACTCCTTTTTCAGCGTTTCAACAAGTGTAGCGTTCAGGTTGTCTTTTCGTCTTGGGGAGTGAATATGGTTCTACTTTGGTTATTCCTTATCTTTATAAGCTGTGCGGTCTTGAGTACGCTACTGTGTTTTGCTGCCAAAACGCTATTTCCACGCTTCCGTAGCGGTGAATTTAAGCCAGGCCCGCATCGCTCCGATCTTCGCTCGGACCTCCCCGCCAGTGGACGAGAGATTAAAACGATAGAACTACCATTAGTGGGTGGCCCCGCCTTTGTGCTGGCTCTTACCTTGATCGGTATTGTGTCTGGTTTCCTCCTCAAGTTTACCTATGATCAATGGGTCTTGTTATTGATCAGCCTTGGCGCGACTATTGGCTATACTGCTGTCGGCTTTATTGATGATTGGAACAAAGTCTTCAGTAAAGAAGGCATCTCACAACGCGCAAAATTCGGTGGCTTATTCTTGATCTCGATCATCGCCGCGCTGCTCTATTTCTTCCTCCTGCCCAGTAGCGGAGGTCTCTCCTATTCGCCTTATACCGACTTACCTATCCTTGGTCAGTTGCTTTGTCCTGTGCCTCATGCAGGACTACCATTCTGTCCCACAGTCGTCCACTTTGGACAATTATCATACTTCCTCTGGCTCATCCTGCTCATGTTAATTACCAGCGTCATCGGTAGCGTGACTGCCCTCTCTGTAGATTTCAGCGATGGGCTTGATGGGCTGGCGGGTGGACTGGTTTTTAGTGCCGCCCTGGCCTTCGGCATCATTATCACAGGAAACCTGAAAAACCCTGAAGGCATCGTCTTGGAAGTCATGTCCCTGCTCTGTGCCAGCAGTGTGCTGGGCTATCTGCCATGGAACTGGCCTTCTGCCTGGGCTGCTCGACGTGGTACAGCCCGCAGATGCGCCACGATCTACATGGGTGATAGTGGCGCACTGGGTCTGGGCGGTATCCTGGCAATGATCGCCATTTTTTCCCGCCAGGAAAGTCTGCTCCTGATGATTGGTGCAGCCTTCGTGTTAGAAGGTCTCTCTGCACTCATCTCAGCAAAAGCCCTGACTCCCATCTTTCGCCGTCGCTTACAAATGCTGCGTTTCGCCAGCACATCTACCCGTATCGATCATACCGAGTTTCCACTACCATTCCTGGCGACTCCATTGCATCACCACTTCGATCTTATCGGGTGGGACCGCCGTCGCCTGGTCTACGGTGCCTGGGCTTTGGGTGCCTCGTTTGCCGCCCTTGGCGTCATGGTCGGCCTTGCCCCTGAGACATGGGAACGTTATTTTGGCCGTATCCTGGTGCTGATATTGGCCTGGCTCGTCTGGTCCAGCGGCTCCTGGACACGACGCTACTTCGTCGGCAAACACCCGGCTGAGCGCACGCGCCGCCGTCGGCTCGCCCTCTTCTATGGCTTCCCCTATCAACTGGTGGGCTTACGCCTCTACCACCGTGTAGAAATCATCGAGGCCAGTGAAGATGTCATCGAGACTCCAGCCGAGGAACTGGCACTCTGGCAACGCATGAACATTTATGATGCACGTTCTATGCTCGGCCTCTTCTGCTACCGGGCGGGCTACTTTCCGGCGGCTTTAGTCCAATGGACACGTATTCCAGAGCCAAATCGCGCCTTACGCCCCGAAATCGAACGCCTCTTGAAAGAAGTGGAGAACCGTCTTGCCCTGGAACAGCAGGAGACGCAGCCCATGCGGCGCGACCAAATCTTGCGTCAACAACCACCCATGCTTTCTGGTAATCTGCCACCTGCCGATCTACCGAATCCGCACGAACCTATTCGCAGCGACGAAACCTTCGATAGCCATCACAACTGGGTAGCCCCTGGTTTGAATGGTGATGACAGCGACGATGAAGATCGACTACCAACAACACCGCTGCACAGCAATAACACCGTGCCGTCCTCCAACGGCCATAGCAACAACGACCATGCACCATCGCCAGAGAGTCAATCCAGTCCACCGGTCGCCCCGCGCAAGTGGCTCAACCGCCTCCTGCGTCTAACACCCGATCCTGGCAAAAACACTTAAAGATGAGTCATTTGTACCCTGCCATCACACTGCCTGCCACACCTGCACCGTCATATCATCGGAAGCAGAAGCGAGCCGCTTACCATCGGGGAACCAGACAACTGAATACACAGTATCAGTATGGCCGGTGTAAGTGAACACCAAGCGTTCCTTGCTCGATATGAAAATCGAAGAGGCGCACGATATGCGGATGTTCAAGGGTCGCAGTCGTCTCCGCTTCATTCTGAAATTTCTGTGCGTCTACATCGAAGAGATGCAGGACTTTGATAGCTACCTGTTGCGCGGTGATACGCACATGTTGTCCCAAATAAACACTGGCAAACCCGCCTTGCCCCAAAAGGCGCACGAGGCGATAATTCCCAAATTGCTGGCCTGTATAGTCTTTCATCATACGCGCTATCCTTCACTCAACCTGACTGTAACTCAGCCCTATTGTATCAATTGGAAGAGCAAACAGCAATAGTGTATTGGTAAAGAAAAGCACACTGTTTCATCTCTTGCTTGCTTGCTTTTCGAAAATATGCTATACTCTCCATAAGGCAACACAAGGCACACCCTTGTCAGCATCCGAAGCCGCCGCCGAGGTCTCTTTCTCTTTCTCTCTCTCATCCACCATCATCCCTTGAAAGTGCAACCATCAAAAAAGAGGTGTCCCAAATGTCCCAAGTCCCAAAAGTCTCAATATTTCAAAGTCCCAAGTGTCCCAAGGTCCCAAATGTCCCTAAGTCCCAAGTGTCTCAAGGTCCCAAATGTCCCCAAGTCCCAAGTGTCTCAAAATCGCAACTATCTCAATTTTCTCCTGTCACAACAGTCACAAAGTCACAACCGATTATCTTCGCGAACGGTGTTCCAAAGGTTCGACTCCGAAGTGATCCTCTTACATACGCGCTTATAGCAGGTACCGTGGAACAACATTGAAAGTGACCCGAAAGAGTAATAAATGAAACATAAAATTATCCTCGATTGCGACCCTGGGCATGACGATGCCATTGCTCTGCTCTTGGCAGCCCACCATCCAGATATTGACTTGTTGGCTATCACCACGGTGGCGGGCAATCAATCGGTTGATAAGACGACGCTGAATGCGCTGAAAGTCTGTTCGTTGGCGAATATTCGTAATGTGCCGGTAGCGCGAGGCGCGGATCGTCCACTGCTTCGCCCAGCACGGCATGATCCCAATATACATGGCGAATCGGGCATGGATGGGCCGAACGTACCGGAGCCAGATATCGAGCCTGTGTCCCAACACGCCGTTGACCTGCTGATTGATCTTCTTCTGCATTCAGAAGGTGATATCACGCTTGTTCCGACCGGGCCGCTGACGAATATCGCGACAGCGATACGCAGCGAACCAGCTATTCTGCCCAAGATTCAGGCTATTTCATTGATGGGCGGAGCAATTGGTTTGGGCAATCGTGAGCCAGCCAGCGAGTTTAATATCTGGGCCGACCCCGAGGCGGCTGCTATTGTCTTCGGCTGCGGTCGACCGATTACGATGTCACCCTTAGAGGTGACGCATCAGGCTTTGGCAACTGATGAAGTAATCGGACGTTTGCGCTCTGCCAATAAGACTGTGGCGAACTTCGCGGCAGACCTGCTAGTCTTCTTTGGCGATACATATCGTAACGTCTTTGGTTTCCCATCTCCTCCTCTCCATGATCCTTGCGCGGTAGCTGCTGTAATTGATCCGACGATACTGCACGCGCACTTGGCACATGTTGAGATCGAGACGGCGGGCGAATGGACGACGGGGCGCACCGTCTGCGATGTGTATGGACGATGGGGCAAGCAGCCCAACGCTCGCGTTGGCTATGCGCTGGATGTACCACGCTTCTGGGAGATGGTAATTGAGACACTGTTGACGTATGACTAACTTGCTGTACAGGTTCCAATGTACAACTTTTATGCCTGATTTTCGTATTGAAGACGTGCGCCGCGCATTCCCCTCACCTTCAGGTAGGGGTTAGCGGTGCGATGGTGGCCCTTGACAAGTACCTGTAATAGATGTATAACAGGGCCATGGAAAAACAACGAGCCAAGAAAATACAAGTACGATTTCCTCTCGATATTTGGGAGAGAATGCACGCGCTCGCATACGAGCATGGACGCTCGTTGAATGGTGAGGTGGTCTGGGCATTACGGTCCTATCTTGCGGCACAGAAAGGAGAGACCGCCAGTGGCACGAAGAACCTATAAGTACCGCGTGTATCCTAACAAGGAAACCACCTCAAAACTGTACTGGACGCTGAACCGGTGTCGAGAACTCTATAACGTGGCGTTGTCAGAAAGACGTGATGCTTACCGCTATGCGGGTCTCTCTCTCAGCTACTACGATCAACAAAACGATGTACCTGAGATCCGCCGTGAGATCCGAGAAGAATATGCCGCTATCGCATCACACGTTCTCCAGGATGTATTACGACGTCTCGATAAGGCCATGCAAGCGTTCTTTCGTCGCGTCAGAGCAGGGCAAACGCCTGGCTATCCGCGCTTCCAAGGACGTGATCGCTATGATAGCTTCACCTATCCTGACCATGCAGGGTGGAAGATGGAAGGCGACCGGTTACACCTCAGCAAGATTGGCGTCATCAAAGTCGTCCTGCATCGACCCATAGAGGGTACAATTAGTTTATAAAACTATTGACAGACATAGACAAACTGTGCTAAAATGTAGACATGAAATTAAGTCAGTATGCCAAACAAACAGGTATCAGCTACAAAACCGCGTGGCGGTGGTATAAA
>JBPCJY010000123.1:0-16952 GCA_051004815.1 Ktedonobacteraceae bacterium | reverse complement strand
GGCGAGTTCGTTTATCGCTTCCCGCAACAGGGCATGACTGAGCGCGTAGGGGTGCTGATGCGATGGCTGCACTTCTGCTTGCCGCCCACCACGTTTCGTGGCAGAGGCGAGCAATAGATTGGATGCTTCTGCCCAGATATGTAATTTTTCGGATAGGCGATGATCCCAAAGAGCGTGTAGGACGATCAAAACAGTTCCTCCGACTGGTAGGGGTTTGTGTGGATGGTGTATATATAACGTTTTGGCTATCATAGCACAAACAGGCAGGGTTCGTCTTTCCTATGTTGCTCAGCAGTGTCTTTCTACCCGGCGCAATGGGCTTCGCCGCCATTGATTCCATTGTTGGTTTCCTGCTGACCTTCGTATTGCCCGAACCTGACCGCAAGTCACTAGAGACCATCGAGCAAGAAGGCGAGCAACTCGACGAGGAGATTGATAAGAAAATGGACGGGGAAATGTCGGTGGAGGCGGGTTGAGGGGGTGAGGAATGGGTAGGGAGCGCAATCATAAGAGGGTGTTTTGAGGATATCGGTAGTTAGTTTAGAGGATATCCAAGCTCATCAGTAAGAAAGTCCATACAGGAAAGACAAACGAGCTTCCTAACCCTTTTACCTGTACGGATACTGTAGTTACACAAAAGTCGGGATGGCATCGGGTAACAGGGAAAACGTCATCTTGCCTTGACATTTTACGTAATTTCTCGTATCTTTACGCTATGGAAATGAAATTAGAATTAATAATGGTCCCCGTCTCGGATGTGGACCGCGCAAAGGCTTTCTATACTGAAAAGATAGGGTTTAATGCGGATTTTGACCAGAGGGTCACTCCTACGCTTCGTTTTGTCCAGCTCACACCGCCTGGTTCCGCCTGCTCGATAGCTATTGGGGAGGGAATTACAGACGCGCAGCCGGGATCGGTCGTAGGTCTACAGATGGTGGTAGCGGATGCCCAGAAAGTACGCGACGAACTCGTAAAACGAGGTGCTGAAGTCAGTGAGGTCGAAGTATTGCCCTGGGGATCATTTATCTATTTTAATGATCCCGATGGGAATAAATGGTCATTACAGCAGTTGCCCCCTCGTAATTAGTGGTCTGACAACCTTCATTTGAATGCCGCCTACGGCGGCAAGGAGGAGAGGGAGAGACTAGGGCTGCGCCCCAGTCCCCAGTCAAGGGGCTGCTGCCCCTTGCATCCCCGCTTTACGGGAAAGGGAGGGAGAACTGGGACACAGCCCCAGACCTCAGTCAAGGGGCTGCTGCCCCTTGCATCCCCGCTTGTCATAGGAACATGGGACTTAGCTTTGTAATGCTACAATGACGCCCTCGTTCCCCTGCAAGTTCAGTTCCTCGGTGACTGCTTCTCCCTGACGATCGAGCGCGGTTGTCAACACAATGTGTCCTCGCAATGCCGATGTTGTGAGGGTTTGCGCCTCATCTCCTATGTTTAAGACGATGAGAAAGCTTTTGTCCTGCCATTGACGCCGATACGTAAGCAGATGTCCGTTGGTCTCATTGGTCTCATCGGACTCAATGGAGATGTAATCGCCAATGGAGAAAGCGGGTTCCGCACGACGCAAGGTAAGGAGTGCGCGATAGAGCGAGAGCATGGAGGCGGGGGCTGCTCGTTCGCTGGTAACATTGACCGTGACATAATCGCTGGAGACTGGTAGCCAGGGTGTGACTGTTGATGGGCAAAAGCCAGCATTTGCGGTGGCATCCCATTGCATTGGGGTGCGTTCTGGGTCTCTGCCAAGACCTTGTCCTGGCAAATTCTTTTCGACAGGGTCCTGAATCTTTTCGGGTGGGATATCGGTATCGTGCATGCCTAGTTCGTCACCGTAATAGAGGGTTGGCGTGCCCCTTAGAGTGAGCAGAAGCATTGCCGCAACGCGTGCTTGCGCCTCCCCTATCCGACTGGCCAGACGGCTACGGTCGTGGTTCCCCAGCACCCAATTCGGCCAGGAGTCAAGGGGCAAGGCTGCCTCGTATGCGGTGATCAACTGCGCGATCTTGTCCGAGTCCCAGGGTGTCGAGATGAGATGGAAATTGGCTGGCAGATGAATGCCAGTGTTGCCTTCGCCATAGTAACGAACAAGTCGATTGATGGGGAGATAGAGTTCCCCGATTAGCAGACGATCTTCACCGCCAACTCCATAGGTATCTAATTCCCGGCGCAACTCGGCCATGACTTCATGCACCTCTGGGAGATCGGTCGTGTAGAGCGGCGACAGCGTGTCAAAGGTACCCCGTCGTGGCCCGCTACCTTGATTCAGCGGATTATCGCGGAACTCGCGGTCTTTCAGCAGGTGCCTCAGCGCATCTACGCGGAATCCGTCCACGCCTCTGTCGAGCCAGAAACGCAGGATTGCTAGCATCGCCTCCCGCACCTGGGGATGATGCCAGTTCAGGTCGGGCTGCTCGGGGAGGTGGGCATGGTAGTAGTATTGTCCAGTCTGCTTATCAAAGGTCCATGCTGGCCCTCCAAATACGCTGAGCCAGTTGTTGGGAAGCCCACCATCCGGCGCGGGATCGTGCCAGATATACCAGTCGCGTCGCGGATTGTCGAGTGATGAGCGGGACTCCTGGAACCATGGATGCTGATCGGAAGTGTGATTGGGAACGTAGTCAAGGATGACCTTGATGTGGCGTTGATGCGCCTCCGCAAGCAATGTGTCGAAGTCGTGGAGAGTTCCGAACATTGGGTGTATAGCTGTGTAGTCACTGATATCGTACCCGAAGTCGGCCATCGGGGACGGATAGATCGGAGAAAGCCAGATGGCATCGATCCCAAGCCACGCGAGATAGTCGAGCTTTGAAGTGATGCCCAGCAGGTCTCCAACGCCATCGGCGTTGGCATCCGCGAACGAGCGGGGGTAAATCTGATAGATGACCCCACGTTGCCACCACAAGGAGCAACTTTTCGAGATGCCTTCCATGATTGATTGTGTCCTCTCTTTTCAGAAAACTATGGGGCCTAAAAAAGCAGCGTGTTTTCATTCTATCATCTCGGATTGATACGTCCGAAATCTGCTTCCCGTCTTTAATCCGGGTGCGTTTCATTTTTTTGCCAACAGAAAGGAGGGAGGGTGTGAGTAGGGACAAGGGGCGGATGTGACGCGGAATCCTGTCCCTACAACATTCCCGTGCTGCACAAAAATGAACCGCACTCTTGCCCTCAGTGGCAGTAGACACAATGTGATAGAATAAAGTGTATCTACTATCTATTATTTCCACTTTCTGCTGAAACAAAAAGAAAGGGAAACGTGAAAAGTAACCCATACAATACAATTTGACAAAGGCAGCAATAGACTTGGAGCATATTACAAATATAGGCGCGAACGTGGTAGAGCCAGATGGGTCAGCCAGTTCTCGCGACGCAACTATGAGCACGGGTATAGCATATCCCGGAAATGAGCTTCTACAGGAAGGTCTCACACCGACTGCACTCTTCAATCTAACCGACCGACTGACAATTTTTACTTATCTCGTCAACTCCAATCGCATACGCTGGTATCGCGTCATTATGCGCGTCTTTCTGCAACACCACCGCGATTTGTATCACTACCAACTCACGGCCTCGGAAGTGCGCGATGCTGTGCGTGCCGCGTTGGAGCCGGAATATACGCTGGAACAGTGTCAGAATGACTTGGCATCCCTGAAAGAGTGGGGCAACATCACGACAATCTATGATGCCAGCCGTGCCACCTCTATCGCCAGCTTTCTCGCCCCGGCACTGCTCTATCAGGCCACACCGGAAGCTATCGCCATCGAAACCTTCCTGGAAGAGCAAACACGCATCAGTGCCGCCAAAGGTTCGCTGCGCCAAAGCGATCTGCCCCGCCTGTGGGCTTCGCTCGAACAACTCAATAAAGATATACCAGCACATGCACTTGAACTGCCAGCGCAGAGCCGCGAAATCGCGGAAGAGTGGCAGCGAGCCTTCGAGGTGTGGAACACGATGGCCCGTGAAGCGGCACAATACCTGGCAAATATGATCAATGCCGCTCAACAAGATCGCGCCGATCTGGCCGCGTATCAGATTTATAAGGCAGCGGTCGTGGCATACGTCCATGGTTTCGCACAAGCTCTCACGCAATATGCACGGCGCGTGCGTGAATTGCTGCACGAGTGGTCTATTAACGGCAAAAAAGAGCAGTTAATCCAGATTGTCGCACAGTACATTGAGCCACCCGCGCCCACGCTAGAGAGTCGCGCCACAACGGAAGAATTGGCGCAAGAAGCCTGTAACCAGGTGGAAGCGTTGAGCTACTGGTTTGCTGAGGGAAAGAATGCAGACTCGTTCCGGCGCAATGCCCTGTCCGAGGTTGACAAAGTCGTGCGTCGTGCGTCGTCCCTGGCCGCTTCGGCGCGACCGAGTGCCAACTACGCCACCCATTTGAATACGCTGGCGCACCTGCTATTGAAAGCCAGAGACGGTGAGGCAGCCCAGCAACTGTTCTCGGTCGCCTTCGCCAACCTCTTGCCAGTACATCTAGCGGAGGGACTCACGGGTTCAGCCAGTGCTGCTTATGAGGCTGGTCAGCACGGCAAGTTGGGAGAATGGCAGGAGCCACCCGCTGTCACGTTGCGCTTGCGTCCGGTCAGCCGCACCTATCGCGGTGATCCGCCGATGGAAGACCCGGTGATCGACAACCGCACCATCATCCGCGCTATGATTGTGCAACATGAACGCAAGGCACAAGAACAAATAGAACGCTTTACACGGCTTTTCGCACGCACCTATCTCGATCTGGGCACCATGACGAGATTTATCTCGGCTGAAGACCGCACCATGTTGATGGAGATAGTCGATGCTTGCTTAACCGATCCCTATCACCAGTATCGCGCTCCCGATGGCTCAACCATTCTTTTGCATAATTATGAAGAGCAAACCTATGCTACCTTGCGCTCACGCGATGGTACATTGTTCATACCACGCTATCGCCTGGAACGCCAACTAGAGGAAGCGAGCAGTACAGAAACAACAGAGCCATACGCGGATGAGCTAGTAACAGCGCAAGGGGGAGAATAATGAGTACGACGAACGTGATGAACCGCCAAGCTCCGACTGCTGATCTGGTGAAGGCGCATGTAGCCCTGATGGAGCGCGAAGTAATTCTGCCGAAACAGGGTGATCTGTTCCGTTTGATACAACATCACTACTACAAGCTGCAAAGCTGGCACGATCAAAATACTGGTTGGCATATCCAGCGCACGAGTACAGTGATTCGCCTGATGCGCCACCTGAGCGCGACCACGCCTGGCTATCTCTATGAGCGTCTCAGGGAGCCGCGTGACTTCGCATGCCTGACCTGGACGCTGTGGTACGCGGAACACCGTCAACTCAGTGGACGTGGCAATGCGCAACAGTTTTTGCTTTCGCAGTTGGCGGAACAAATTCAAGAGCAATCGGCCTCTGGTGGCACAGGCGAACAGGCAACGTTCGATTTCCGCAGACAAGCCGACCGCTACAGTATTCAACGTGCGCTACAATACCTGGAAGACCTGGGTGGCATCCATCTCGTCGATGGGCAAACCAGGGAGTGGGTGGAGCAAACGCCTGATGCCGATGTACTCTACGAGTTCACCGATGTCGTGCATTCACTGGTGGCCGCACTCAATCCACAGAAAGTATTGGCTAGCGCGGAACGGCTGAACGATAGTACGATGTTACTGCAACCCACGCGCTTGCCCACAACGACGGAGAACGCATCCGACCTGATGCGAGCTTGGCGCGTCTTGCTGCTCGGCCCCGCGCTCTTTCGCTTCGACGATCCTGCCGCCTTTGCCGCGCTCGTGGCCCATGCCGACGAAATAGCCAATGAACTGCTCAACACCTTTGGTTGGCTACTCGATATTCGGCGCGACTACGCCTGTATTGTGCGAGCCAGTGGCACGTCAAGCGGCCCCGTCACGGCACTGACGCTCTACGGAGCCAGCGATCATATTGCCATGTTGCTCTGCACCGCCATGCGTAAGCAGTTAGAAACGGGAGCCTGGTCGCCACCGGATACGTATGGCTGCCTGCATGTGACAACAGAGGACATAGCCGAGTTGCTCTACGCATTGCGGGAACGTTACGGAGAGAACTGGGGCAATGACGCTCGTAGCAAGAGTTCGCGCAGCCTTTTGCATGATGTTTATCGAAAAATGCGACTGCTTGGCCTCATACGTGGCCCCGACGAAGCTGGCAATATGCTGGTACTGCCAACAGCCACTCGTTACGCTGCCACTTATGACAAAGGTGAACAAGAAACAAAACCAACCACTACCAAAGCAAAACCAAAAGCTGTCACTATCCCAATGGGGCTGAAATAGTAGAGTAAAGAAAAAAGCATATGCAACAAACTTTTAAAGATGTAGCCGCCTGGCCCAATGAGCCACAAGGCAGCAATGGAACAACAGGCACAGCCGAAGCGGCTCTCGCCCGTCAAATAGATCTATTACAAACGTTCAGTGGCGACCCACAGGGATATCGCCTGCGCCGCATTCTACTGACCAATTTCTGGCTCTATGGACAGCAAGAATTTGAGATTCCACACGGACGACTCTTCCTGGCAGGTGAGAATGCGAGCGGCAAATCAACCGTGCTGACAGCAGCTTTGCCACTGGCCCTGGATGGAGATCTGCGCCCCAACCGACTTGATACCTTTGGTGGGCGTGAACGGCACATCGAATACTACGTCCTTGGCGGCGCGGAATCGGCCACGCCGTACCAACATGAACGACGCACCGCTTATATCGCGCTGGAATTTGAATGGTGCGATCCCACTAACCCGCCTATCGCGGAAGAATTGCGCCAGCGTTGGGAAAATGGTGATCGCGAACGAACACGCTTCCTCACTATTGGCCTGAGTATCGCTGGCAACGCCAACGCCAGTGACCGCATCCGTCCTTTGCGCTTTTTAATCACCGACGGCTCGCGTCTGGGCTACGATATTCACACCCTACATGATACAGGGAACAAACACGAGAAGCGGGCGTACGACCATTCGCGCTTTAAACAGGTGCTCGAAGGGCATGGCATCGTTTGCGATTCGCAGGCAGAATATGAGCGGCAGGTTTCGCGCTATCTCTTTGGCTTCCGCGACGAAAAGGACTTTCAGAAGTTAATTAACCTTCTGCTTGTGTTGCGTCGCCCAAACCTGAGTAGTGAACTGAGTTTTTCGCGGGTACACGACTATCTCAAACAGTCACTGCGCAAAATCTCTGGCGAGACCACCCATCGCGTCATCGGCACAATTGAGCGCATCGATGCCATAAGTACCGAGATAGAGCGTATCCAGGGAGCATATAACTCGACGGAGCGTCTGCACCAGGCACGGCAGAGCCTCGCACTGGTACGCGCACAACTGGCAGCGTGTGAGTATATCGAAACGCAACTGGCGGAGGACAGCGTGCAGAGCCGTGTGAATCGGCTGCGCAAAGACCTCTCCACGGCAGAGCAAGAACGGCAACGCACGGAGGCCCTTTCTCAGGGCTTGCAAAGCGAGCAATCGCAGGTCAACGGTCAGATCAAAGCACTGGAAAGCAGCGAAGGCTTGCAGATCGCCACGCAACTCGATACCGTCCGCACTCGTGCGCAAGAGGCCGAGGCGCAACTGCATCTGCAAGAGCAAAACCTGGCTACCGCCCAGCAGGCGATAGGTGAAAATAGCACGAACCTGGAACGGCAAAACCTGCGCTTTGAGAAGCTGAAAACCGAGAGCATAGCACACCTGCGCGAGTTGTTGGCCGTCGCCAGCGAGGAGAGCTACTGGGAGGTGGCTGCCTTGCAATTAGAGGATGCTATCCAACAGGTCACACGCCTCTCTGCCGCCGCGACCGCGCCACAAGCAGTGCCTTTGGGTGTTACCTCCTTCTTGGAAGAGCAGGCGCAAGAACGCATTGTATGGCTGCGCGGTCTGGAAGAGCTACACCAGCAGCGTGAGCACTTAGAGCGAACCGTCCAGAATGCACGCTCGCTGGAGACCACGCGTTTCCAGGAACTCGATGACTCGCGCCGTCATTTCCAGGCCACGCAAGATCGCGCTTATACCGCCCAGCAACATATCAGCGCAGTGCTTGACCAATTCGTGAAGGACAGCAATCTGGAGTCGCACGATGCTGATGATGATGCGCTCACCAGCACCGATTATGCCATCGCGCAAGCTTCCGGTACCATGGTGGACGATGCATCTTTCACAGAGAGGGTGCTAGAGCAGTTTGCGGCTGCCCTGAACCACTATCGCGAGTACATCGACACGCTGGAAAGCGAGTTGATGGAGGTGGCGGACTCGGTGCAGGGTGAATTGGACGAATTGCAACTACTGACCGGCAGCAAAAATCACGAGATTGCTGAACTCAAGGCATTGTATGAAGAGAAGCAGGCCGAACCAGAGTTCACGCCGCTGCGTTCCGCTCATCGCACGCTCGCCCGTGCCAAACTAGCTGAACATGGCATCGCCGCCCACCCACTTTATGCCTTACTCGATTTTGCCCCCGGCCTCGACAGTGCAAGCGCGGAAGCTGGTCAGATCGAATACATGCTAGAAGATGCTGGTCTGCTCGACGCCCTCGTTGTCACACCCGCCCAACAAGCTGCCGCCGAGGCCCTCCTGGCAAAAGAGGGTCTCAGCGATTGTCTCGTAACTATAGGAAATGAAAGTGCGGGAACAGGCTTTAGCTCATTTCAGAACAACGTTGCCGAGAAACTGCGCTTCGACACTACAGTTGATAGTGGCAATGACTGGGAATCATCTATCGTGGCCTTTTTTGCTGCTATCGGACAATCGGCTCACAGCAGTGCGGAGCCGAGCGAACAAGCCGATGTTGTCGGAAATGGTCGTTGGGAGCATGGACTGCTGCGGGGATATGCTGGTGGTGGTGAGGCACGCGCTATCGGTAAAGCCACACGTCTGCGCGTTCGGCAACGCGAACTGGATGCGCTGGCTGAGCAACAGAGACGACTCGCCGAGGAATTACAAGCACTGACGCAGCAACTAGCCCATTACGAACAACAGTCAACACAACTACAGGAACAACAGCGGCAGTTACGCAAGATACTAGCGCAAAGCGGGTTGGAAGAGATACACGCCGCGCTCTCCCACGCCAGGGGAACGTTGGATGACGCCAGGGCAAAGTATCAGAAGGCCCACCAGCAGACGCTTGACGCGCGGCAACAGGTCAATGCGGTGCTGGGTCGCTTGGAGCACGCGTGCAACGGCATCACACCGTTGGCGACGGATGCGCAACGCGTCAAGAACGCACTGCAAGGAGTTATGAAGCTCAAAAATCAGTCCCGCCTCTTGCAGAACCAACTGACGGGCATCGCCAATACCGGGGAAGAGTATCAAAAAGCGCACGAGGCACTGGAAAGGGCGCGTCTCACGGAAAGCAATGCTGCCCAACTCTACGAACGTGTGCGCCATCAAACCTTGCAAGTTCAGGCAGAGCTAGCGGAGCTACAACACATTGCAGCTTCGGCCAATGCCGAGGAGTTGAGCGAACGGTTGCGTTCCTTGCGCGAACGGAGCGAGACGCTACTGACCGAACTTGACGAGGCCAAGACTAGCTTTATCCGTGCAGACGAGCGCGTCAACAACGCGACATCTCACCTGATGGAGGCGCAAGAACGCTTGCAACAGGCTCAGGAACTACGGAGTGAGAAACAGACGCGTTTTGTCGGCCTGCTTGACGCGTATCCGGTGGAGCAGCTCGTTGAGCTACAAGGGATAGCCAATAGTGGCGATACAGTGCGTGCCGCTCGCCAAGCCATCAAGCATCTGCTCGCGCCCGGTCAAGCTGTACGCGAAACAGAGCTTGCACCTTGGAAGGAAAAGCTGGAAGGGGAGTACCGTGAAAGCTATAATGCCCTTTCGCGCACATTCAATCGCGAGCAGCCCATTCTACTCGAATATGGGCCAGATCTGGATGATACTGGACACGTTCTTTTCTTGAACGAGAACAAGAGTCGGCCCATCGATTTATTGGAGATTTTGGGCGAACGCATCGAAATGCAAAAGCTGCTGCTCGGTCAAGAAGAGCGACAGTTATTCGAGGATTTCCTCTTGCAAGAGATCGCCGAGGCCATTCGCACGCACATTCTGGAGGCAGAAGAATGGGTGCAGCAGATCAATAGCGTCCTCAGCGGATTGCCGATGATCGGTGAACACTACGCCTTGCAGTGGAAGCCACCCGCCGAGTACGACCTGACCAAGCTGGGCAGCCATCTTGCACAATACTACCGACTGCTGCGTAAACCCGCGCAGTCTTTGACGACCGAAGAGGCAGAGACGCTGATGAATGCCTTCCGCCAGGAAATTCGAGCGGTACGCATCCGGCAACAAGAGACGCCCGACATGAATTTTATGGAGGCCCTGGAACAGGTCTTTGACTATCGCGAGTGGTTCCATTTCGATGTATGGGTCACACCCATTGGTGGTCAACGCCAACGCCTGACCGACCGTGTGGCAGGAACTCGTAGTGGCGCGGAACAACTTTTCGCCCTCTATGTACCACTCTTTGCCGCTTTGGGTGCGCTCTATCGCAGTGCCGCCCCCGGTGCGCCCAGACTGTTGGCCCTAGATGAAGCCTTCGACAAGGTCAGCATACCAAATACGCAGCGCATCATGGAATTTCTCGTCTCGCAGGACTTCCAGTGGATCATGACCGGCCCACAGGTAAGCGGCACCGGAGCCAAAATAGCAGCCTGCGCCCGGTACTTGATGTTGCATGAAAAAGGTTCGCCTGTGGCAACTGCTTCGGCCTCGTTTTGGAGCGATCGGCGGAGCTAGCTATGCCCAACCGCCTCGCCGCCCCAAGGTACCGTAAAGGGTTTGCACGGGTAGGTGTTTTTGAGAAAGAGGGGATGCGGGGGTCTGGTGCTTGTCCGGGGAGGAGGGCGATTCCCCACCCGGACAGGCACCAGGCCCCCGCATCCCCTCTTCACCGTCCCCTGTCCCTACGCACTGCCATGCCGCGCTGCCCTGGTCGCCCATGAATGGCGCCCGCATCCCCTCTTCACCGTCCCCTGTCCCTACGCACACCCTCCCTCCTTCCTTATGGCAAAAAAATGAACTGTACCCCTTCCTCCCAAAATCCTTGACAACTACTAGTTTTCTTGTTATTATTCTCATATCGACTAGTCGATATGAGAATAATTTAATGAGGAATGAAGAAATATGGCAAAGCGTAAGGTCTCTAACTTGTTGGCATTGGCTGTCTTGTCGCTGCTGACTGAGCGTCCCATGCATCCCTATGAGATGTCGGCGGTGATGCGGCAGCGCGAGCTTTCTTCCACCATCAAATTGAACCAGAGCTCGCTCTACTCAGTCATTGAGGCGTTACAGCGTGAAGGATGGATTGTGTCCGTAGAAACGCAGCGCGAGGGACGCTATCCCGAACGCACCATTTACACGACAACCGAGGCCGGGCGTGCGGAGTTTACCGACTGGCTCCGTTCGTTGCTCCAGCGACCAGCAATAGAATACACGCAGTTCGCGGCAGGACTGACGTTCCTGGGCCATCTCTCTCCTACAGAGGTCGCGACGCTGCTTGAAGAGCATGCACATTCCCTCCAGGAGCAGATCAGGAGCATACACGTTACTATCGAGAGGGGTCGCCAAATCGGAGTAGACCGCCTCTTTCTCGTTGAGGATGCGTATACCCTGACCCTCCTTGAAGCCAAACACACCTTTGTCCAGCAACTCATCCAGGAGATCAACGATGGGACGCTGACCGAGATGAGAAACGAACAACGGATATGGAAGATTGCCCATCCAGAGCTTGCTTTGTTGACGGGTGAAGAAGAGCAGCAGAAAACCGTTGATGGCTCCCAGCAGCAAAATTTGAAGCAACGGAAACATTGAAACACGTATAAAGCGAGAGAAAAGGACATCAGACATGCAGAAAGCACCGAAAAAAGCGTTGATTATTGGCGGTGGGATTGCCGGCCCCGCTCTGGCACTGTTTTTGAAACGTGCGGGCATTGAGGCAGAGATCTACGAGGCCCGTGAGACAGCAGAGGGCTATTCTTTAGGTCTTTCGGGCAATGGGGTGGCCGTGCTTCAGGAACTGGGACTTGATCACGCCACCTTCGCGGAAGGGTCCGCTGTGACTAAGGGTCTCATAGAGACTGGCAAGGGCAGGGTTCTCGGGGAATCCGTTTTAGCGAGTGGGGAACTCAAGAGCGTGTTCATCAAGCGCGTCCCGCTGGGGAAGATCCTCACAGATGAAGCCGAACGCCAGGGCATCAAGATCATGCGAGGTAAGAAGCTCCAGAACATCGAGGAGACAAGCCAGGGCGGCGTCATGGCCACCTTCGCCGATGGCAGCACAGCCGAAGGTGATCTGCTCATCGGCAGCGATGGCGTCCACTCGCGCACGCGCCAGCTCATCGATCCCGCCTTTCCTGGAGCGGTCTTTACCGGCCTGAACAATAGTGGCGGTTACACTGCCGGGGTGAAGGTTGCTTCACTTCCGGAGACGGTCCACTTTGTCTTCTGCAAACGGGCCTTTTTCGGCTATCATGTCAGCCCAACTGGCTACATCTACTGGTTTACCAACTGGCCGATAAAGGAGGAACTGATGAGAGGTGCTTATGAAGGGATGACGGATGTGCAACGCCAAGCGCAGATGCTGGAGGTCTATAAGGATGACCAACCGTTCATTCGGGAAATCATTCAGGGCGCAGAGACGACCTTTCCGTACTTTGCATCCTATGCGTTGAAAACGCAGCCCGTTAGCTGGCACAAGGGAGCGGTAGTGCTGATGGGGGACGCGGCCCATGCCATCTCACCTAGTTCGGGACAGGGAGCATCGCTGGCACTGGAAGATGCGGCGGTACTGGCAGAATGCCTGCGAGATATCCCCGATCTGGAGCAGGCCCTTGTGACCTATGAGCACCTGCGGCGGGAACGCGCCATCAAAATGTATAAGGTCGGAGTACAAGGCGATTCCGGCAAACACATGGTTCGTCCTATGCAGCAATGGTTCCGGGATTTGGTGTCGCCTCTCTTCCTCAAGCTCTTTGCCAGTCCGAAAGCGTCCGACTGGATGTACTCCTACCGGGTCGATTGGGACACGCCGATAACAGCGCACACTCCTGCTTCTATTGAGAGTCGGGAAACGATCAACTCCGTGAGTGCAACGAAATAAAAGGGTATGTGGTGGTGATGCGGTACTTTGCCGCCTGGGCGGTAAAGTACCGCGTCACCACCACATAAATAAAGGAGAGCTTTAACCCTGTCCTGTTGTGCGACGGAAGACAAAGCGCAGTCCACCACTACCGCCAACGTGAACACCGGAACCCAGGATAGCAAGCGAGCCATCCGCGCTGATCTCGGCATGGATCTCGAACTCGTCAAAGTGGAAGTTGCCCAATTTTTCAGGCGTGCTGTCCAGCACTTTGCCCATCTGCTGCACGAAGAGATTGACATTGACCGCCAGTTCCTGAACCTTGAGAGGTTGTGCGCCACCACGGGTGCCGACTTCCGCCATGTCGCTCGTCACGACCCACATCTTGTCATTGGGTGAATTTGTCGTTTTATCCGCGGCTTTCGTCTTCCTGGGCATGAAATATTCTCCTTATGAAGTGTGCGGTTTAACAACCTTAATCGATGGTGATGAGTAGAGGGCATAGGCCAGCCCTAACGGATTGCGCTCTTTTTTCCAAAAATGCCAACGAGCATTCAGCAAAGCCTTCCCAATAGGTACTCCTCTGAGTAGATCGCTATACAGTGCCACACTGAAGGCAGCAGCGAAATCGTCGCGCACTTTTAAATCGGTGGCCAGCACGCCTCTCGCACCGTGTTCCCATAGCTTTCTAGCCCAGGATGAGGTATAGAGCGGGTTCATCACGCTTGTGCGGCAGGCATTCAGGATAACAAACGGATGATAGCTCAGATCAAACTTCTTGAGCGTGAAATCAATCATGGACAAAGAGAAATCTTTGGTGACAGAAAGATACGAGCGATCAAGGGGATTCCCTTCATTAGCGTGACAGGCAAAATGTAAAAAATGCAGTTCCTGTTTTAAAAAGCGTTCCAATTCCATTAGCTCCGCACTACGCTGGGTTGTAGATAAATCGCGTAGATGCTCCAACTCTATTTTCTTCTGACCATGGAGTTTTTTCAGTGCAGGAATTTCTTGTGATAGTACATAGGGCAAGCGGTCAGATGCGATCAATCCTACCTTTGGGCGGAGCGTTTCAAGCTCAGGTAGCAGAGGGTACACCCTTGCATTTTCGACCTCCTCAATAGACCGCCTGATACAGTATCTTGTTCCCCAGAACCCTTCAATCGTGGTTCCCACTTCTAACGGCCCATCATAGAGCAAATCCCAGGGAACGAAAAAGCTATCCGAGACGATCTGCACAACCTTCCCTGTTCCTCCTTGCAGAGCATTACTTATCCTTTGCAAATCTTTCGCGAAAATGCGTTGAAAAGCATAGCTTCCTTGTTTAGCCAGTTCTTGGAAGGAGCTTTCGGAAACGGTTCCTTTCCCAAGCGTATTACTCACTGTTTGAAGAGCCTCTTGTAATAAATCATTTAAGCTTTTGATATCATCAGGGGTCAAGTTAATATAGAAGTGGAAAATTTCCTCACCAAACACATGAGCAACATATTTACCGTTCTCCGCGAAGATATGAATTGTTACATGCACAGGTAAAGGGTCAGAAGACAACCGATGCGATTGTTTTGATGGCATACCTATCTCCAATTTGTAACAGTAGAGAAGCTTGTTTGCTTAATACCCTCAAATTCCAGGCGAATAGATTTGAGCCATTGCCGTTCGCGATAGAAATTGATGAGCAGGTAGCTCTCTCCTGCTGCGATCAGGCGAAATGGACAGGTAATGAATTGCGGCTCGACGTTAAGCGGAGCGTAGAGCAATGGTTGATACCATGCTCCCAACAATTGAATGTTCGGGCTGGCGTGGAGCATGACATGAAAGAGTAATGGTTCGGCGGGATTATGTACAGCTACTCTGAATGGTTCGCCAACAAAATTTGCGGGCCTTTGCTGGGTCAGGCCAGCTTCCAGCGTGTACTGTTTGCCAATCAGGGCGTGATCATCTGGTTCTAGTCGTGCGCTTGCCAGGGCATAGAGGGAGAGTTGTGTCTCCGGCTGTTCTTCAACGCCGCGGCGAGGTAACAGATTCTTTAAGGAGTTACCAACTCTCGTAAAGAAGCCTGTGCCGCCAGAGTCGTTAGAATGCGCTTGACTTGGAGGCGGAGGGGTAAAAGTGGGTTCAGAGCCACGTAGGATGCTTGGACTAGGCGGGTTTGGGATGTTTGGACTTTGGGGGGTGTTCGGACCATATGGGGTGTTTGAGCCTTTTTCTGTAGGAGGACTTGATGCAAATGTATGATGAATCTCATTCTCTTCATCTTCGAGCGGTGCTTCAGTTTTTCCTCCTGGGTAAGCACCAAACTGTAGTGGCACTGGCGTAGGCGATTGAAAAGATACGGTGGGTGAGTTGAAGTTAGGCGGTATGCTCGCTTGCTCAAACGCCCTGGCAAATGCCCGCATATTACGGAAGCGACTTTGCGGGTCTTTCTCCAGTGCTATCATTACTACTTGTTCGACATCATGTGGGATGGTTGGATTTATTGCGGTCAGTGGTGGAGGTGGTTCAAGGCTGTGCTGATATGCCAATTTTATAAAGTCGCCTTCGGTAAAGGGTGGCCTTCCACATAACCATTCGTAGATAACAACACCCAATGAATATTGGTCGGAGGCGGGTACCGCCTCGCCTCTGAATTGCTCTGGAGCCATGTAACGCGCAGTACCGGCTGGTGAACCGGAGGTCGTGTCAGGGTAAGTGACAGCAAGCTCAAAATCGCTGAGCAAGATTTGACCATCGTTTCCCAACAGCATGTTCTCAGGCTTCACATCGCGATGAATGAGCCTCTGGTCATGAGCAAACTGGAGAGCGGAAGCAATCTGCTTGACATAGCCCACAATAGTGAGAAGCGGCACCTGTGTACCAGGAGAGTGGTGTTGGCGTAACGTCCCATTACGGGCATAGTCCATCACGAGAAACGGGGTGCTGCCCTCAACGCCGAATTCCAGGATACGTATGATGTTGGGATGGTTGAGGCGGTCAATGATACGAGCTTCGGTACGGAACTGCTCCACATCTTTCTGTATGAGATTCGCGTTCAATACTTTAATCGCGGCCAGTGTTCGCAGTTGGATGTGTTGACCTAAGTATACATCGCTTAAGCCGCTCTTTCCCAACAAGCGAATTAGCTGGTAATTTCCGAGTCGGTCTCTCATATCGAGCACCTTTTCCAGCTATTTCTCGATATCGGTGCGCATACGCTACAAAATAGAGCGTTCTCTGATTACAAGGATGTTGGTTAATGCTGAATCGAAAAATAGAAGGTGGTTATATTATAGAAGATGAATACGAGCAGGTCAAGCAAATATTGATTGTAAGGCCGCTCGTCTCGACAAAGCCCAACGGTTATGGTACACTTGTCCTACTACATTTTCTTTTATGAGGCCGTCAAATTGTGGGAGTTACCCGCTGACGTGTTCTTGCAACCAGGCATGGAGGGTCTCTTACCACTGGTGACGCTCACTTATGATGGCAAGCAGCGCGAGGTGGTCGATGAGATGATTACACGGCTGGTTGCTAGTCACAACCACAACCTGTTGTCGATGGCGTTCAACTTTGCTGCGCTGGTCTACGACAAACCAGATGAACAAGCGTGGCTGATTGAGAGGTTCGAGATGTACAAGAAAGACCTGGAAGAATCCTGGGTGTATCAAAAGATACTGGGAGAGGGTCGTGAAGAGGGGCGTGAAGAGGGGCGCGAAGAAGGACGGAAGGACGGACAACGCGAGTCTCTTCGTGAGACGTTTATTGGTTTTCTCAACGCCCGTTATCCGATGCTGGTTGATCTAGCTCAAGAACAGATCAGCGGCATCACTGAAATCAAGCAGTTACAGGAGATCTTGAATA
>JBPCJY010000122.1:0-51905 GCA_051004815.1 Ktedonobacteraceae bacterium | reverse complement strand
CCCCCCCCCCCCCCCCCCCCCCCCCCCCCCCCCCCCCCCCCCCCCCCCCCCCCCCCCCCCCCCCCCCCCCCCCCCCCCTCCCCCCCCCCGCCCCTTTCTCCTCCCCCCCCGCCCCCCCCCCCCCCCCCCCCCCCCCCCCCCCCCCCCCGCTCCTGTTAGCTCTCACATATACCTTCTTGCTTGCTAAATTCTGCCAAAGTATGAGATAATCGATTCGATCAAGAATCTATTTCGCCAACTCACTTGTTCCCTAAATCATCTTAATCTTTGCGAGGTTCAGCAATATGAATGTGGACGAAGGTGCGAACATCACCGAGGACGATGTGCCAAGTGATGGCAATGATGAAAATCTATCGGATGTCGCGCCCATTCCCGCATAGCTTTGGCCGCTCCTGGAACGATAGGCAGTGCCTTTGGCACAATCCAAAAGTTCGGCTCCAATGTTGGCGTTGGAGATGTATCTACTGCAACCGTAACTATTACACCAAAAAGTGCGCTGCTGTCCAATACATATGTTCTCACAGGTATCCCATTTGGAACGCCAGACCCTTCAAAACGGCAGGTGCAGGCTCGGCAGCTAACGTTTACGACGAAGGCGCAATCTAAGACGGTTTCTGCAACGGGTCAGGAAAAAACACCAGGGACTCGCGCAGCAGGAACCATCTCGTTCTATAATAGCTCCACCGAATTCTTCGTTGCTGCGAATAGTGTTTTCACCGATGCCCAAGGTAGACAGATTGCCAATGATGCCTTAGTGGATATTCCTGCGGGTAATCCTAGTACTGGTACATATGGGCGTGCAACGGCTCCAGCACACGCTATTACTATGGGAGCCAGTGGGAACATTCCTGCTGGGGATATTACGAACCTTCAGTGCTGTGGTGACGCTGCCGTTGGTGTCACCACTACTGGCGCGTTTACCGGAGGGCAAGACGCGCAGAACTATTCTGTGGTTCAACAGAGTGATGTAGACAATGCAGCAAATCTACTCAAACAGTCGGCGCAGACATCGTTGAATGGCCTCAAACATGCCAACGAACAATTTGTGAATAAGGCGCAATGTACGAACAATGTGACCTCGAATCACAATGTTGGCGATAAGGCCACGTCTGTTACTGTCTCAGTCACTGCAACCTGTACGGGCGAAGTGTATGACCAGGCGGGAGCCGAAACGATTGCAGCGAATTTATTGAAGGGGGAGGCGGATAAGGATACGGGTGGCAATTATGCGTTGTCGGGCAATGTAGTGTCGTCGATCACCTCAGTAACTGCCGATAGCAAAGGTAATCTCACGGTGTTGACAAAGGCGCAGGGCGTGTGGGTCTACCAGTTTGATGCCACCGCGAAGACCACTTTAGCTAAGCTCATTGTTGGGAAAGCACCGAATGATGCAACGACTCTCCTGTTGCAACAAGCCGGGGTGAGCAAGGTGGATGGGATCAGCATCGCGAATGGAGGAACGACGCTCCCAACGGACTTTAACCAGATCACTATTGTCGTGCAATCAGTCGCGGGTGTGCAGGGGACACCAACGGTTGGTACAGGTGCGGGTTCACCGACGCCTGGGACGAACGCAACACCAACGATCACTGTAACGGTGCAAGGGTCCTAGAGTAGTTTACCAGGTAAGGCAAGGTTCAATTTTGACGAATGGTGCTTGACCGTTTGAACTGTCACCCCGTGTCACCCTGAGCGAAGCGAAGGGTCGGTCGCGCTCGGCACACAGATGCTTCGCTGCACTCAGCATGACAGAGGTGTGTCTTTCTGTTGGGTAGCAATGTCAAGTTCATTTGAACCTTGCCTAAGGTAGGTTATATACTCGAATTTGGGGCCAAGAAGATATCTCAATGGTTATTGGAGATATGAAGATGCAACAGATGACACGTATGTTTATCAATATAGTACAGATTATACCTGCAATTCGGGCTATTACCCCATAAATTATTACCAATCACGTTCTTTTTGTATGGGAAGAAGTCTTTTCTCTCTTTATCAATTCTGTTAGATAGTGTAAAATGACAGCATCACAACTGAAGGCTGGCGAGAAGACGCCATACTACGGGACGAAGAGGGATACGAAGATGAGACAGGGAAACGGCTCGGACTTGCTAGGAGCGAATGACCCGCGCAGTGCCACCATAGGGGTTATCTATGTGGCTCCCAATGATGATAGGGAAAGTGTATTGGCGGCTATCCTCACACAAGAAAAGTTGGGCAGAAAGCAGATTGCCATTGTCCTTCCTGGTCAGAATAAAGCATTTCAGCGGCCAATTGATTTTGAGGGTCTGAAAAATATGCGGCGCAAATTGCAGGCCCAACTGATCATTGTGGCACCACAGGGATCGAGTCCCGCTGAATTCGCACGACAGCGACGCTTTACGTTCTTTTCCTCTCTGGAGAGCTATGGGAAATCGCTGCGCGATGAGAGCGAGGCATCCCGTTCATCGAAGAGAGGTTGGTTAGGAGGTAGGCGCACTCCCAGACCGTCCGCTGATGCGGGTGCGAACGGCAATGCCATGGTCCCTCCACCACCGATTGGAGCGCAGCCGAATGCTTTACCCCCAAATGAGGAAGAGCAGAAATACGACGATGATCGGCAGAAACCGCCCAATAACATCGTGCCTCTGGTTGCCGGAATAGGAGGCGCAGGCTTTATAGCTGGCCAAGATACAATGCATCATTCCGAAGAGAGTGATACGATAGAACCACTGCATGCCAATCAGTACAATAATAGCAATGATGATGAAGATGATGTCGAATTTGCTCCACCACCACCTGCCAATAATGCTCCTCAGCACGAAGAAGTCTATATGGTGCCACCTCCTCCTCTACCTCTACCAATGGACAATATGGATGAAGACGCCGACTCTGTTGAAGACGATATGCCGGGCGAAAACGATGATGAAAACGCTCCAGGTGCTGCCCCGGTTCCCATTCCCATCGTCGCGCCCCTCCCTGATGGTGAACCGGAAGCTCCAGGTGGTACCAGCCCCATACCCTGGCGTCAAAGCTCTGGCAAGAGGAACGTGGTTGGGGTCCCCTATCAAGCTGGCACCACTGGCTCCGTTGGGCGTGGTATGAGAGGTACCGCGGTGGTGCCGCCTGCCGTCGGGTACGCGGGTACGGGCGGTGGTACAGGCAGCACTAGTGGTTCAGGTCGCCGTAGAAGCGGCTGGCAAATCTTATTGTTGGCCCTCATCGGCTTATTGCTGCTCTCCCTGTTGTTGTGTGGTGGCATAGCTTTGGCCGCTCCCGGAACGATAGGCAGTGCCTTTGGCACAATCCAAAAGTTTGGCTCGAATGTCGTTGGCAGCGGTACATCGACCGCGACGGTGACGATTACACCTAAGAGTGTGCTGCTGTCCAATACGTATGTTCTCACGGGTCTTCCATCAGGAACGCCAGAGCCGTCCAAACGCCAGGTGCAAGCTCGGCAATTAACGTTTACGACGAAGGCACAATCTAAAACGGTTTCTGCGACCGGTCAGCAAAAAACACCAGGGACTCGTGCAGCAGGAACTTTGACCTTTTATAACGGGAACACATCTGACTATTATGTTACTGCGAAAACAGTTTTCACCGATGCCCAAGGTAGACAGCTTTCCAATGATGCCGTAGTTGTTATTCCTGCGGGTAATCCTAATACTGGTTATGGTCATGTGACAGTTTCAGCACATGCTATTACTGTTGGAGCAAATGGAAACATTCCCGCTGGCGAGTTCACGAACTATCCGTGTTGTGGTGCTAATGCCGTTGGCCTAAACACCAATAGTGCGTTTACCGGGGGGCAAGACCCGCAGAACTATACCGTTGTCCTGCAGAGCGATATTGATACTGTCGCCAACTCGTTCAAACAGCCTACGCTCCAGTCGGCACAGACAGCGTTGGATGGTCTCAAACATGCCAACGAACTGTTTGTGAATAAGGCACAATGTACGAACAATACCTCATCGAATCTCAATGCTGGCGATAAGGCCACCTCTGTCACGGTCTCAGTCATCGCGACCTGTACGGGCGAAGTGTTTGATCAGGCGGGAGCCGAGACGATCGCGGCGAATTTACTGAAAGGGGAGGCGGATAAGGATACGGGCGGCAATTATGCGTTGTCGGGCAATGTGCTGTCGTCGATCACCTCAGTAACTGCCGATAGCAAAGGTAATCTCACGGTGCTGGCGAAGGCGCAGGGAGTGTGGGTCTATCAATTTGATGCTACTACGAAGGCTAATTTGGCTAAGCTCATTGTTGGGAAAGCGCAAAATGACGCAACTACTCTCCTGTTGCAACAAGCCGGGGTGAGCAAGGTGGATGGGATCAGCATCCCGAATGGAGGAACGACGCTCCCAACGGACTTTAACCAGATCACTATTGTCGTGCAACCAGTAGCTGGCGTGCAGGGAACGCCAACGGTCGGTACGGGTTCACCGCCGCCTAAGACGACGCCAGGGATAAACGTAACCGCAACGGTGCAGGGAAGCTAAGGCAGTAGCCAGAAAGGATACACGCATTTAATGCTGGCTCTGGAAGGTAGACAGCTGGGGAATTACGCTGTCATCCGGCGCATTCGTGCCGGTGGCATGGGGGCTGTCTATGAAGGTAGGCAGCGCACCGCCTTTGATCGGAAGGTAGCTATCAAGGTCATACTTGGGGACTTTGCTTCCGATAGGGATATGCGCCGCCGCTTTGCACGCGAAGCTCGTACAGTAGCCCGTTTGCATCATCCTCACATTCTGCCGTTGATCGAGTTTGGGGATGAGCAAGGGTTGCTGTATCTGGTGATGCCCTTTATTGAGGGTGGGACATTAACAAGCTATTTGCGCCGCAGTTTTCCAGGTTTGCAAGAAGTATCCGCTATCTACCAACAGCTCCTCGATGCCGTGGAGTACGCCCATGACGAAGGGCTTATTCACCGCGATATCAAGTCCTCAAATGTTTTGCTAGAGCAGCGTCGCAGTGGTACGTATGTCTATCTGGCCGATTTTGGTCTGGTGCGTACGTCACGGCAGGCCGAATTGGAGCAATCAGGCAAACCCATTCCACTGGAGCAGGTACCCGGCACGCCGCACTATATGGCACCCGAACAGACAATGGGCATTGTCACTACCGCCAGCGACATTTATGCTCTGGGTGTATTGCTCTATCAAATGCTCACTGGCGAACTGCCCTACGATGATCCTGACGAAGTGCGTGTCATTCAGATGCAGTTGTACGCTCCAATCCCGTTACCTTCTGACCACGATGCTACCATTCCGCTCGAACTCAGTGAAGTGGTGCAGAAGACGATGGCGAAACGGGTTGAAGATCGCTATGCGAGTGTGGCCGAATTGCGCCAGGACTTCCTGGCTGCCATTCAGGGGTCAGCACTTACCACCAATGAGGATGATCTGCCAGCCAGCGATATTGTTGCTCGCCCTCCTCGTCCAATGTCTGCACCTTTAGTGCCTCTTGAACCGCCCGTGCCTTCTCCTATTATAGAACTACGTAGGGTCAAGCCTGTAGCTGCGCCAGCAGTGGCACGAGGACGACAACGCAACACAGATTCGGTACGAGATAATCGACAGCGCACAACGGAACCTGTGCAGCGTCACCGCAAACGCCTTCACTTTTCCATAGTCGCTACCTTGTGTGTGCCTGTCCTCCTCCTGGCTCTTTTGATTGTCCCGCGCACACTTGGCTTGAGCCTCTTTCCAGTAGGCGTACCAATCGTTGGAGCTGATCCAACCACCACTATCTCGGTTACTCCACAAAGCAAGCCATTGAAAGATACCTTCCTGCTAACTGCTTCGCCACGAGCACAAAATCCTGATATGGCAACGAGAATTATTCCAGATCGGCAGATCCCCGCTACGGCTACCGCTAGCCGCACGACCCAGACGACCGGTATTACTTCTTATGCCGGGATACAGGCTACGGGAAGCGTTTTGTTGGTGAATAGCAGCAGAACCCCTGTTAATGTGTCTATGGGAGTCATCTTCTTGACTACTACGGGTATAGAGGTTGAGACGGCGCAAGCGGTGAATGTGCCAGCAAAACAACATGGGCAAGATGGGACGGTATCCGTCGCAGCGGTTGCTGTTTATGCTGGTTCCACTGGTAATATTCCCGCCAATGCGCTCTCTACGATGTGTTGTGATAGCATCTCCGTGAGTAACCCGTCTCCTTTTAGCGGCGGAATTGATGCACGTCAGGCCCATACTGTAATACAATCCGATATAGATAGAGCGAGCAATCCGTTAGTGTCGTCGCTGGAACAGCAAGTGGCGAAACAACTCACCACCAAAATGCATACCGGCGAAGTCATGCCTACCGCACCGGTATATCAGGCAATAGTAACGTCGAATAATCCTGTGGGTATAGTCGCGGACCAGGTTACTGTACAGGTAACTGTTTCAACTACCATCAGTGTGTATAATCGCGTAGTGGCAGGCCAGCTTGCTATTGATTTGTTGAATGGAGAGGCGGCACAGATGTTGGGCACTAGCTACCAATTAACGGGAACACCAAACGTTGATGTGCCGCGCGTGGTAGAACAGGGCAAGAATGGTGTGCTGTATTTGAGCGTGCAGGTCCATGAGAACTGGCTATATATCTTCTCCACTCAACTATTGGGAAAGTGGAAGCAATCTATCAAAGGGGCGACCTCGGAGGCCGCTCTAGCATACCTCAATGAGCAGCCGGGTATAGCGGCAGTACAAATCCATCTCCCCTTTGGAGCCGATCACATTCCTACCACCATTGACCAGATAAAGATAGAATTGACGGGTAATCCATCCTCTTCCGTCTGAAGACTTTGTGCTATACTATGCCTAATCTGCGAGTGTGCGGGCAGCGTAGCCTCGTACAAGAACACAGAAATTGCATCGAGGAAAAATAGCCATGATGAGTGAGAAGACAGAACCTGACATACATGAAATGCATTATTATACATCCATGCTGGATTTGATAGGAGATACGCCACTGGTGCGCCTGCACAGGGTTGCCAGTGATGTACAGCCAATAGTATTGGCGAAGATGGAGATGTTCAATCCGGGTGGTAGTGTCAAAGATCGTATTGGTCCCGCTATGATTGCGTATTGTGAACAAAAGGGATTATTACGCCCAGGCGGAACTATCGTTGAACCTACCAGTGGTAATACCGGGCATGGTCTGGCAATTGCGGCGGCACTCAAAGGCTACCATTGCATTTTTGTCATGACCGATAAAGTGAGCGAGGAGAAACGGAGCCTCTTGCGTGCCTATGGGGCCGAGGTGGTTATTTGCCCCAGCAGCGTCTCGCACGAGTCGCCGGAACATTATAAAAATGTGGCTCACCGACTGGCCGAAGAGATTCCGGGTGCTTGCTGCCCCGATCAATATGCGAATCCTGCCAATCCGGCTGCCCATTATGCTACCACTGGCCCTGAGATTTGGCGTGATACGGCGGGAAGCATTACCGCGTTTGTGGCTGGTATTGGTACCGGCGGTACCATCTCCGGTACGGCTCGTTATCTTAAAGAGCAGAATCCAAATATCAAGATCATTGGTGCAGACCCGCCTGGTTCGGTCTACTCCGGCGATACTCCTGGACCTTACAAAGTTGAGGGGATCGGCATGGAGTTGTTCCCGCACAATTACGATGCCTCGGTAGTCGATGAAGTCATTCGCATTGATGATCGCACCTCGTTTTACCTGGCACGCAGATTGGCTCGTGAAGAGGGTATTCTTACCGGAGGGTCGGCTGGAACTGCTCTTGGCGCGGCCCTGACCTACTCGCGTCGTCTCTCGGCCAACGATGTGGTCGTAGTGTTGCTCCCTGACACGGGCCGTGGCTACCTTACCAAGCAGTTTAACGACACCTGGATGCGTGAAAACGATATGCTGGTGACAGCGGAGACCGCTCAACCAACGCTGCGTGATGTGCTGACGTATCGCCGCAGCCATTTACGGACGATGCCGCTCGTGGTCAGTGTCAGTCCAACGGATTCCATCGCTGACGCGGTCGAGTTATTGCGCCGTTACGGTATCAGCCAGACGCCCGTGATTGCGAATGGTCGTATGGTTGGTAGCCTGACTGAAAACCTGCTGTTGCGCTACTTTGCCAGTGGTGAGTCGCTGACTACCTCCACGGTGCGTGATTTACAAGGCCCGCCTTTCCCAGAACTACAGGCCGATGCGCTGGCCCAGGAATCCTATACCCTGTTTAGCAGTGGACAATCGGCGGTAGCGGTAATGAATGGTGAAACGCTGGAAGGAATTGTCACCAAAAGCGATCTTCTAGAATTCTGGGCGCATAACCGCAGCACAAAGTAGGGGCGCAATTGGCGTCCCTACAGTGGTAATCCTCCTTCCATCGTGTACATAGCCTCGTTGAGATGTTCGCCATTGGGAACCTTGCCTATCGCAAAGATGGGGAAGGCCAGGCCATTAGAAAAGATTGTAGATATATAATCGCCTACCTTATTGTTCCCGCTGGGCAGCCATGTAGCATACATTGGGCCAGCAAGTTTTGTTGGTGGACGCCAGGTATTCCCACCATCCACCGAGGAGACAAAGCCAACAAAGAGTGGGCAGTTACTGGCACAATGGGCGGCATAGTAGTAGTAAGTCAATCCTAAATGAGCGGTACTCCCTGACGTTGTTGGGTCGGCACCCAGACCGGAAACGTAGTAATAGGTGCCACTTGTAATTTGGGCCAAAGCTATGCGGTGGATGGGTTGCCAATTGCGGCCATCGGTTGACGTTGTCATGACAAGGTCATTCCCGTAGCAGTTGGGCTCATAGCTGCAATCTACCCAGACCAGGTATATTTTTCCTGCGGCATCCATCGCTGAAGAAAGCAGAATGTTATCGCGATACGCAACATTGGGCGGGTAGGAGGTCGCCGCAGTAACAGTCACGCTAGCATTCCAACTGGCCCCGCCATTGCTGGAAGTGACCACTTTGACGGCTGTTTGATTGGCGTTGATCATTGTGACTACAACTTTGCCACCGGGCTGTACGAGAATCGCGGCTCCCAAGCCGGAGGCAGCATCAGCTGTGGTTTTGGGCGCACTCCATGATCTCCCACCGTCGGTAGAGGTACTCATCTGGATGATGTCATTGCTGTTGTAGTCGTCCCACTCGGCATAACAGTGACCATAAAAGGGGCTGGTTGCCGTGTTATCACAGGCAATCCAGTCTTTATCGAGACCGCCATTATTGCCTGCATTCATGATGGTGAACGGTCTGTTCCAGGTAAATCCGCCATTGGTCGAAGTGCTAACCAGCACCGCCGGTGCCACAATGCCGCTCGACAGTGCCAGGAAGACCACCGTGGCAATCATCCAGATAGCATGACGAGCATCGTAAGTAACGCTGGGGTCGGTGATGCGATCATAGGAACCGCCCGCTAACCTGGTTGTATCGGGCAAGAAACCATTTTTCCAGGTAGTGCCGTTATCGGCAGAGGTTGCCCAGGCGATATTGGCACTGCCGACATTGCTGAACCGACCGGCTTGCAGTGCCGTGACAATGGTTGAGCCATAGGAAAACGCGCCCGGTTCAACTTCCGTCTGATATTGTCCCGTACTGCTGTAGGGGTCGCTACTCAGTTGTAATGGGAGCAAGGGGCGTGGAGTAGGAGTGAGCGGTATAGTAGTGGGAGTAGGTTGTGGCGTCAGGTTAATAGGCGGCATTGCTGTGGGTGTGGTGTGCGCTGTTGGAGAGGAACCTGTAGCGCATGACGTGGCAAATAAGAGGAGCGCGATACACGTAAGCCATATGATGGTGAATGGATGTATTTGAACTCTTTGGCGCATTGTACCAACCTCTCACTACGAATAAAAATGTTCTGATTTTGCTCATCTTTGCGCTACTATATCATAGAGAATACACTTTGTGTGACAGGCGATAGAAAAAGGAAGGACAATGTAGTGCCAACGGTATTGAGGGTTGATGGTCATAGGTTTTTCTTTTATAGCAACGAGGGGAATGAACCACCTCACATTCACGTACAAACTGCTGAAAAGTATGCCAAGTTTTGGCTTACACCTATTCAGCTAGCTGATGCTTTCGGTTATAATAAGAAAGAGCTACAGCGAATACAAAATATTATTGCGGAACACTCGGAACTACTCAAGGAGGCTTGGAATGAGCACTTTGCGCATTAGGACAGCACACGCGAAAAATGTCTATTTTGACGTGGAACGTCTACATGTTGAACTTACTGATGGGCGTGAAATAAGCGTCCCTCTTAGCTGGTTTCCACGTTTGCAGAATGCTACAAATGAGCAGCGTGAGCAGTGGGAATTGATTGGACCGGGTGTTGGCCTTCATTGGGAGAGCATAGACGAAGATATCTCTGTAGCAGGTCTGCTGGGTCTACCTACTGATTAAAGTAGCAGGTAATGGTTGTTTGAGAATGTCTTATTTATGGTAAACAAGGAGTAGGTTGTGAAAGTATTGGTAACAGGGGCCGCTGGTTTTCTTGGCGGTCATCTCGTAGATATGCTTGTAGAACAAAATTATGCTGTGCGGGCAATGGTGCGACCGTCGGAGGATGCGAGCCGTTTGTACGCACTCAAAAATGTTGAGGTGGTATTGGGCGATTTGACCGATGAAGCATCGCTGAAACGTGCTGTACGAGATGTGCAGCGCGTTTTTAATGTTGCGGCAAAGACAGGACCCTGGGGAACAGAAGATACCTACCGGGCAATCAATGTTCAAGGATTGGCCGATTTGATTCATGCTTCGCTGGATGCTGGAGTGCAGCGTTTTGTGCATACCAGCTCGATCACGGTGTATGGACACCATTTGCAGGGTATTGTGACCGAGGACGATCCTTTTCATGCCGAGGATAATCCCTATAGTCGCACCAAGATTGCGGGCGAGAAACTGATTGCTAACCTGGTGAAAGATAAAGCGGCATCGGTTGTCATTGTGCGTCCAGGGTGGATTTACGGTCCACGCGATAGTGCCAGCTTTGGTCGTTTCGTAGCCATGGTTGAGGCGGGCAAAGGCTTTTTGCTTGGTTCTGGCAAGAATATTGTGCCGGTGGTCTATGTACGTGATGTTGCGCAAGGCCTCATCAAAGCGGGGGAAGCGGGGAATGAGACTATTGGTCGTGCTTATACGATTGCCGACGATCACCGTGTCACCCAGGCCGAATATTTGAATACGATAGCCGATTGCCTGCACGTACCCCCTGTTTCGCTGAAACTACCTTATACCGCAATGTATCTGGCTGGTCGCTCAGCAGAATTGGCCTGGCAAGCCATGGGGAGGCGCAATGCTGCCCCGCCGCCCGTTACTACCTACGGTGTGACACTGCTTGGCAGTGATCAAATGTTTTCGATAGGACGAGCACGGCAAGAGCTTGGTTATGAGCCAGCCTTTGATCTCACGCATGGCGTTGCTGAAGGAGTACGATGGTACCTGGATGCGAAGAAGGATGCTGCCGCAAAGCAGGCACCACAAGAGGTTATTAAAGCATAGGAGAGAACAGAAAAGACTTGCGGCTGAAAGTGTGATGCTCACTCGACATAAAGCGGGCGTGTCTCTTTCCCTGTGAGTTGTGGCGGGAGCGGTTTACGGCGGCGAGCCTGGAACCAATTAAAGAGAAAGGCCAGAGTTATCAGTATGAAGAGGGCATCGCGCACCGCGACTGCTTGGATGAAACCTGATACATACTGAACCAGCATGACATGGGGCGTGCGGGTATAGAGGTATGGATAAATGATGGAAGTCAGGAGCGAAATGATACCCCACGAGATGAGCCAGAAAGTATCTAACGCCGTGGCATAGGCTAGCAACGGCATCAGCCACATGAGATATTGCGGACTAAAGACTTTGCCCGTCGCAATAAAGACGAGCAAGAGGGCGATAAAGGACTGTACAAGATCTAACTTCCCACGCCATTGTAGGAGGATGGTGTAGGCATAGCCCAGCACAAAAAGCACCTCAAACAGAAGGGCGACTTTACTGTCAAGCGCACTGGCAATATTAAGCGATCCAAAGGTAAATTCAACGTGGGCAGGGTAGCCCAATTGCGTTGCAATCCACAAGATAGTACTCCCTGCTGACTCGATCTGCACGGGTCGTTGGGCAAAATAGCTGAACTGGCTCAGCACTGCGCCCTGAAAATCGAGGAGAGCGAAGAGGGCAGTAATGCCGATGATAATGCCGAAGAAGATCAGAGCATTTTTCCAGTGCCAATGGAATAGCCCACGCAACGTTTTCCATAGTTCGCCTGGGAATGACCTGAGCGTCATTGTATCAGTAGGATGATAAAAAAGGTTGGCAGCGTATTGTTCCGCGATGAACAGGGCTGGTAGCAGCAGCAGTGGATATATTTTTAACAATGTTGCAAAAGCTAACGCGACATAGGCGAGTGTCCAATGCTTATGCCACACTGCGATGATGCAGAGCAGGGTGAGGGCGGCTGGTATCAGGTCAAAGCGTCCTTCCGCCGTGGCCCACGCGCCCACAAGCGCATAGAAGGCAAAGGCTAGTGCTGATCCGCGTGGCCCGTAGCGCAAAAGCAGCCAATAGATGAGAACAGCAGTGAGAGCCATCCAGAGCGCGAAGACTAATTGGTAATAGGGGATGGGGGCCAGCAATGAAAGGGAGAAGATGACCAGCGTCAGCGGTGGATATTCCAACGGTAGCATATGGAACGGTAGTGGAACCATAGCGGAAGGTTGTAGAAATCCGCACTGTGAGGCGGGTAGTAGGTGAACTGCGCTGCTGCCTAACCAGAATGTGAGCGCGTAACACTGATAGCGAGCCGCATCGGTTGAAGGCCAAAAGATTTGCCATGATGCGCCGCAAAACATCAGGATTGTCACGAAAATGATAGGCAAATAGGCGACGAGACCGCTTCGTGCAACTAATGCGCTCCAAAAAGAAAGCAGTGACTTTTTCATCGCGATTGTCTGTTTACTTGATGCTTGTTCATGTAACAAAGGTCTCTGTGCCGCCTCTCAGCCTGAGTAATCTGTAGAGCTAATTTGACATCCTGTGAAAGCTGGTGCTACAATTCCGAAAGCGTCCATCGGCGTCCCGCTTGCGCTCGTGTAGCCTTCTCGTGAAGGTCTGCACATTCCAAGACGATTCGCAGGTGAGGCTAGTAACTTGCGTTCGTATTTCCTGACAAGAGTACGAAGTATTATCTTCTAGAGGATACATCATTATGGTAGATAAAAGTCGCTTTGAGACGAAGACGCTCCAAGTTGGGGATATTGCCCCTGATTTTACCCTGAAAGCAGGGAAGGAAGAGTGGCGTCTCAAAGATTTTCGCGGCAAAAGGAATGTGGTACTCGCTTTTGTACCATTTGCCTTCAGTAGTGTCTGTTCCGCGCAACTGCCCTCGTATGAAGCAGAACTTGACCGCTTCAAAGACTTTGACGCTGAGATCGTCAGTATCAGCATGGATAGTACACATGCGCTTAATGCCTGGCAAAAATCTATGAAGACGAGCTTTCCACTCCTCTCAGATTTTTACCCACAGGGGAAAGTGGTTGATCTGTATGGTGTACGTCATGCAAGGGGTATGCCAGAACGTGCGCTGATCGTGATTGATAAAGAAGGTGTCATTCGCTATATCGAGGTCTTGAATGCTCCCGGCGATATGCCCAATAACGAAGACCTTTTTGAGGCGATGCGCAAGCTCTAGAAGCTCCCTGAGCAATACTTTCGGAATGCGAGATTGGTGTGATGCCAGTCTCGCATTGTGTTGTGTTATCCTTCCTCAAGAGCTTGTTGCCAACTATCATCTTGTCCTGTATAGTCGGGGTAGTCCTGCTCCCAAATGATGCCGGGCTCCTCTCTGGCTTCCCAACGGCGCAGTGCATCGCGCAGCACTTGACGTTGTAAAGCAACCTGCTGTGGCCCACCAAGACAATTGCCTAATTTGAAGCCTTTGGGATGAAATCCGCGTGGTAGCCCTGCTTGCCGCGAGTTTTCAGGAATAAGTGTAATCAAGACGGTAGGAATGCCAACCATCTCTATCTCCCTTTGGATCGACACGACCGTGCGATGGCACAAGGGTCAACCCGCGGTTAATACGACAGCGTCAGCTTTCGATTTCAATATGATCTTGGCCATTTCAGGGGCTGATCGCTCGTACAGGTCACGTAAATGCTGGCTATAGCCCATAAAGCCAAGATGCTTATCGCTGACACCGCCAATAATGCCGTCAGCCGCTAAATCCCGTAACCGATCAATGGGGAAAACGCAATTAATATCTTGGTCAGCATCTGCATGATTGTAATGTTCGTGTGTGACCATCAATTGGCTGGTCTGCACATCACCAGGAATGATGCGCCAGCTATTATCGCCCTCCACATTGTATGGCTCCTGGTCGCGCAAGTGAACGCCCGCAGTCGAAACCAGTGCAATGTTCGATTCTTTCAGCTCATGAAAACGCGGCGTATAGGGGATACACCGCCTGGACATCGGCATAACGTTGTTCCTTCTTTATATAGTCTTCTCCAACGCATTCTATCACACTTGTTCACCCGCAACTTTTGTTGCATCCTTACACGTTGAGCGCGAAAGTTGCGCGAGAGTTAGCAATCCTGAGACTGGATACATAATAGAATCTGATCCGTTGACTTTATATTAACGTTATCCTATACTTATTCCGGGGAAGAGTAAAAAACACAAACGCACGCTCTCAGAGAAAGGTATGGGAATGATAGACCGCTCAGGGCAACAACTTGGCAATTATCGTATCATTCGCTTACTTGGCAAGGGCGGTTTTGCAGAGGTTTACCTCGGTGAGCATATCTTTCTCAAAACCCAGGTCGCTATTAAAGTCTTGCATACCCAACTGGCCAGTAGCGATATGGAAGACTTCCTCAGAGAAGCACGCACCATTGCTCGCCTGAGACACCCCAACATTATTCGCGTATTAGAGTTTGGTATAGAGGACAAAACGCCATTTTTAGTGATGGATTATGCTCCCAATGGAACATTACGCCAGCACCATCCGAAAGGGTCTATCCTGAACATTGCCACTATTGTACCGTATGCCAAGCAGATTGCCAGTGCATTACAATATGCCCATGATGAGAAGTTGATCCACCGCGATATCAAACCTGAAAATATGTTGGTAGGGAGTCAGTTTGAGATAGTGCTCAGTGATTTTGGTATTGCTATGGCAGCCGAAAGCTCACGCTATCAGAACGCACAGGAGGTAGTAGGCACGGTGGCTTACATGGCTCCTGAGCAAATCCAAGGCATGCCACGTCCGGCCAGCGATCAGTACTCGTTAGCGGTCGTGGTGTATGAATGGCTGAGTGGTACGCGGCCTTTTCAGGGGTCTTTCACTGAGCTATGTACCCAGCATATCTACGCTTCTCCGCTTCCTTTGCGAGAGCGAATGCCAACAATTGCTCCTGATGTAGAACGCGTAGTGTCAAGAGCACTCGCAAAAGACCCCCATCAACGATTTATGAGCATACAGGCCTTTGCGAATGCATTGGAAGAGTCTTATCAACTGCAACAAGAAACTTTTGTGAAACCACGCTTCAGTGCGCAATTTATAACGCCACCTACCCCTACTACAAGGTCTTTGCCAACGCCATCTGTTCCGCTAAAGCAAGAAAGGAATAGCTCATTTCCTGGAATTTCCATAGGTGGACCAGGTGACAATGTTTTTATTGGGCAAGAATCTGAGCTGAGAACCGGACCCGTGGGAGGGGCGGCTGAACAAGCAAAGGGAAAAGTATGGCGCATAGGGAAAAAAGAGATAGTGCCTATAGTAGTAGGTGCTCTCCTCTTTGCGTCTCTCCTCTTTCTCTCTAACTCCTTCGAGTTAAATGACTTCGCCAGTACTGCTTTTGTCACGTTAGCATGGATTGCTCTTCTTTTCTTTTGCAATACCTTTGGCTCCAGGGTAGGTCTTTTTATTGGTGGCGGAGGATTCTTACTCGATTGGGCCTTCAGTGGTATCGCGCAGAATCAGTACATTCTTGACAGTATTTTTTGGAGATCGGAACTGGGTTTCGCCGTAGCTGGCCTCATTGCTGGATTGGCTCTGCTCATCACAAAGGGGCGTTACAACAATTTCCAGGCTCTTGCTACTGCTACCGGTATCAGTATCATCGCGGCACTTATAAGTATCTATATCGCTTACTTTCCCCATATTAGCGTCCATGACCTGAGTGTCATTCCCAGTCTGGTGTTGCTACCCGTCTTGCTTGCCCTCTATAATGCGATATCCAGTCGAAGAAATAGAGCATTTTCCTGATCCCATCTTCGCTGCCTTCCCAGAAAAAAGAAGTTGCCAGAGCATGTAAATTTTGACCAAATTTAGAGCATAAATACATTGTAATTTTATGAAGAGGTATGGTAAACTACAGTATACCTACACATCAAAAATGACCACAACTGGGGAATAACCATAATCGGGGATAATCACAACCGTATATACTTTGAGCGTGTCTCTTTCTGTGTAGCTCTTTAGTACTCAAAAGCAGATGTAAATGTATATTTAGCTGGGGGGTTAAAATGCAATACTGCCGTTTTTGTGGGTCAAAGGTACCCATGGACGCTATTTTTTGCTCATATTGTGGACGTGCGATCAGGGATGATGTTACAGATATTACTGTCCCTACCGAGCCAAGTAATCAGTTCTCTAATACACTAACCCATCTAAATAACCCATCACAACCTCCAATTGTAGCGACAGAGATGGGCCAGCAAGATGCGAATACTCACATTAACCCTTTCAATACTGAAAGGAAGAGAATACAGAATACCCAACTTCCAGTAGATCCGCAAATCGTTGATCAAACTGTAATGGCACAGCCTTTTACGTATCGGCCTGCGCCGATAACACCGCCTCCTGGGCAATCTATACCATCCTGGCGCTTTGTGACGGACTTCCAAGTTTCTGCTGTAAGATTGGCAGCCAATAAGAGGGCAAGATGGATTATTCCACTGATCGCAGCTGTTCTTCTGCTTGCCATCAGTGGAATTTTTCTGATAGCAGAGAATCAGCCACCGAACATAGCAGTGATTGGAAGTAGTGCTGTCACTACTGGAAATACGCTGCATGTGCATGGAACCGGTTTTTTACCAAATGGTAGTGTTGTGCTAAAGCTGGAAGACGGGCAAGTGCTCTCCCCTTATAATGGCGTTGGGCAAACAGAGCATGGCACAAATACAGCCGGAGGGTCGGTAAATGGATTGATGTTGGTAGCAGGATCACTGCTGCCAAAGGCTTTAGCCAATACAACGATCTCAGTAAATGCCGCGGGAAGCTTTGATGCAACTATCGCGGTAAGTGATAACTGGGAGTTAGGTCAACATACCATTCACGCGACAGAAGATTTAGGGGCGCGAAGTGCGGAATTACAATTCACGATTAAGGCGAAACCAGCCATACTCGTCGCCAATCCCGCTACGCTGGATTTTGGCAAAATAGAGGTAGGGAGAAAGGTCTTTCTCGCGGTGCGCGTTGGGAACGCGGGAGGATCACCGCTCACCTGGGTGGCGGACACAAAAGGGACAGTGTGGCTTGCCGCGCAACCAGCTACTGGAACGATACAAGCAGGGAATTTAGCGCAATCTATCTCCATTGCTGCCGATACCACCCATTTAACCGTTGGAAATTATCAGGCAACCTTGCGTTTCAGTTCGGGTGGTGGTGAAGTGCTGGTAGCAGTCAAGCTGACAGTGGTATCACAAGGGCAGCCGCAAACACGCATGAGTATCAGCCCGGATAGCCTTGATTTTGGCAATCAAATCACGGGTACACAGTCTACTCTACCGCTAACAATCAGTAATTTAGGTACGCAGGTATTGAACTGGAAAGTGAGTGCGGGAAACACGAAATGGGTGACGCTTGGCAGCAATAGCGGAACTATTCGGCCAGGAGGACTTCCACAGACAATCTACGTAACGACAGATGCCACAACGCTCACAGTGGGATCATATTCGGCAACGCTACAGTTTACCTCGAATGGGGGCAACGCGAAGCCAGCCATAAAACTTACCGTGGTCTCTTCTCCTTCTCCACCCCCTTTGCCGAAACCAGTACCAACAAAACCTGTTCGTTTGGCTACATTGAATGTTGTTGGCTCACACAGCCTCGATGCTACTAACTGCTCTTATACGCAAGGTCAGGGGTGGGACTGTCTAGTAAAGGTGAGCAACAGCTACTCTGCTCAGACTAGCCTCAACTGGACTGCATCCGGCAGCGGGATAGCTGGCATCACCTTTTATCCAAAGCGAGGTACCTTGCTGCCAGGTCAGATAGCTCATGTCAATGCGCTTATACCCGATATGACCTGTCCAAGGAATGCCACTTTGACTTTCACAGGGCCGAGCAATACTGTCCCTATAGCATGGCATTGTTCAGCCGAGCAGTCGAAACTTATTATGGGGCCAATGACTTTACAGGCGAATACGAGTTGTACTTTCGGTACATATGGTTCAGGTCAGGGCTGGATCTGTCCTGCTACGCTGATTAGCGAAGGTACTCAACGCAACCTGAACTGGTCTGTAACCAGCCATGGGGTAGCTGGCATCTCTGTTTTGCCGACCAAGGGAACACTTCCTCCTGGTTCTTCAGAGCAGATAGTCATTGTGATACCCAACGTAACCTGTCCAGCCAGTGCCAGCTTCACTTTCTTAGGAGCCTCAACGCCTACTGTTGCAACGTGGAGTTGTGTACCGCCAAAGCTGGTAGCCAGTCCAGACAAGTTCACCAATGGCTGCATAGTATGTCCCGTAACGCTAGGGCTTGCTACAGGTGAGCAGGGTAGTTCGCAATGGAAGGCATCCAGTAGTGGAATAAGCGGCATCAAGTTCACCTCATCACAAGGTACGTTAATTGCAGGGAAACCAGTGCAAGTGACTATCTCTGTACCGGACACTGATTGCCACGATGCCGCTCTCTTCACCTTTACAGGTACGGCCAATGCTATCCAGGTGCCGTGGCATTGTTCTACAGAATCGACATCGCTGACGGTTAGTCCAACCAATTTTGTGGCAGGAGATGCTACTTGTCCTGCTAGTGACGATGGCTGGAACTGCACCGCATCCCTTGCGCCAACATCGGGTTCTCAACGTAGCATTCAATGGAGTATCGACAGCAATTTACACAAAGCTGACATCTCGCAAGCAAGGGGTGCCTTGATTCCAGGGCAGATTAGTCAGGTGAGCATCTTTATTCCCAAAGGGGAGTGTTACAAGGGTTCCTTCAGTTTTGAAGGACCCACAAATACTGTTTCGGTACCATGGAGCTGCGTAAAACCGCCAAAGTTGAGCATTGGCTCAAGCAGTACAATCAATGCGAATAGTGCCTGTCTGGGTGGTCAGTCACAGGTTTGGAACTGTAGTATTGAACTGCTCAGCGATCCAAGCAATCAGAGTGCGATGAACTGGTCTGCATCCAGCGGTAATGCTGGCGTGTTTTTTAGTCCGTCAAGTGGTGTAGTGCCTCCCGGTCAGACAGAAGCAGTAAATGTCACGCTCTCTTCCATGAACTGTCCGACCACTACCGCTCTCTCTTTTACAGAAACAGATAGCGGGAATACAGCCTCTGTGCCGTGGAGTTGTGTAGCACCACCAATGGTAACAGTCAGCGCGAGCAGTTTCAATGCGAATACTAGCTGTCCTGTAAGTAATGGTGGTTGGACATGTACGACTAGCGTGTCGTTGGCTTCTGGTTCTACAGGTTCCTCAAATTGGTTTGCTAGTAGTGGATTACCAGGAGTGATTTTCACTCCATCAAGTGGCACAGTATCTGCAGGTCAGAGTACGCCAGTGAGTATCTTTGTACCCAACGGAGATTGCCAGAACGGCACCTTCAGCTTCATGGGATCGGTCAATATTGCGAATGAGAGTTGGGGATGCATACCACCACCGCAGTTGTATGCCAGCTTAGGTAATTGTTCCTATACCGCTGGTCAAGGCTGGATTTGTTCCGCAACAGTGAGTAGCGATGCAAATAATCAGAGCACGCTGACCTGGAGCGCAAATCAATTAAGCGGAATTAGCTTCAGCCCATCAAGTGGAACCCTCGCTCCAGGCCAAACAGGACAAGTGACTGTTGCAATATTTGACATGGCCTGTCCAGCGAACGCCACCCTTACCTTCTCTGGCTCAGGAGGGGCAACTCCAGCCAGCATAGCATGGAGCTGTGTGGCTCCGACGCTGGCAGTCGGTTCAAGCGCAAGCTGTCCTGGCGATGGGAGTGGTAACTATACATGTACCTTCACCCTGGCATTGGTCGATGGTTCACAGGGTGATATGAACTGGTCTGTATCCAGCAGTTTGTCTGGCGTTACTTTCAGTCCGTCAAGCGGAACGCTGGTACCGGGCCGATCAACGTCGGTGACTGCCACTGTTTCGGCCAGTGCCTGCCCAGGCGGTTCCTTCAATTTCACAGACAATGTGGGAAATACCTATCCTTCATCATGGACATGTGAGATGCCAACGCCCACTCCGACGCCCACAGATACACCAACAGCCACGCCAACCGCAACGTCAACGGATACGCCGATCGTGACCCCGACGGACACACCAATTGTGACGCCGACAGATACACCAACCGTGACCCCGACGGATACACCAACCGCAACACCAACGGACACACCGATCGTGACGCCAACAGATACGCCGATTGTGACGCCAACGGATACGCCAACTCCTGTTCCAACAGATACGCCAACTCCGACGCCAACGACTGCACCAACCGCAGCACCGACGGATACGCCAGTGCCAACGCCAACGACCGCACCAACCGCAGTTCCGACGGATACACCAACCCCAACGAATACACCTACCTCACAGATACCTTATTCGATGCCAATGAACGTACCTACTCGCACTATCACTTGATCCTAGAAATCAGCCGCGTACATTGGATAAGGCAGACTTCAAAGCAAAAGTTGTTCAGGAACTAGCGCGACAGTAGTCTGCCTACCCACCACATTCGCCTTTTCGCCTTTAGTTAAGAGAGGCTAGCGTTGCATTGACGTTCCACTTTGTTTGGCATGAGGAGAAATACAAGCATGACTTCTCCAATGGAAAGACATTAGTACAGCTTCAGCCCCAAATAGCTAGACCTGGACAATTGTAGGTGTTAAACTAAACAATTAAATGCCATAGAAGGGAGAATTGCAGGATGAGTGTTAAGCACGGTACGTTCCCACGGACTTTCTGGTATAGTGTAACGCTGTTTGCTGTCTTCAATAGCTTATTTCTGACCTGGGTTCTCCTTAAACCAGGCACGTATTATGTATTTATGATTGGAGACGATATTGGACAAGCTCTTGGTTGGCTGCTGGGTACTCTTCTCTGTTTCATTGGCATAAGGGGATTGTGGCAACGTATGCCTGAGCAGGCATCTGATCGCTCTCTGGCATCAAAAGCTCAGCACTGGGTACCAATCTTTCTGGCGGCAGGTCTTTTCTGCCAGTTTATTGGGCAAGTGATCTATACCTTTTATGACATCCGTCATTGGGCACCATTTCCATCCTGGGCTGATGTGGCCTATTTGAGTACATTCCCGTTCCTGATGGTTGGCATTCTTCTCCTGCCCACGCGTCGGCTATCAGGTATGGCACGTTGGCGAGTTATGCTCGATAGCATTATGATGATGGCTGCTGTCGTGACCTTTAGTTGGTATTTTGTGCTTGGCCCAACGTTGTTGCAGGGCTATGAGTCAAACTTTGCACTGGTTGTCGGTAGCGCATACCCATTTTTCGATCTCATCTTAATTTTCTGCGTCCTACGGCTCTCGTTCCACTCCACGAACTCTGCACTCACACCCGTTGTGCGCCTCCTTTCGCTTGGCTTAATCGTCATTGTCATCACTGATAGCATCTACGATTACCAAACATTGCAAAATATCTATGTCAATGGTTGGCAGGATGTAGGCTGGCCTGTGGGCTATATGCTCATTGGATTGGCCGCTCAAGCCTTTAATCATTTTCATACACGTCAGGACACCTCTCTGCGCATGATACAAAAGGAGAACGCATCTCGTGAAGCGGCTGCTCTGAATGTATCAGATTGGCATGCACTGCGGCCCTACATGTTCATTCCGGCGGTCATTCTGCTTACTTTGTATGTTTGGCACACAGGAGCAAGCGGTGCCTTAGAGCTAGGGGTATATTGGGGGGGAGGCGTACTCATTGCAATTGTGCTGTTACGACAGTTATTCGCTATTCGCGAAACGATTTTTTACAACAGGGAACTGCGTAAGGTGCAACAGGAGCTACATACAAAAAATGAAGCGCTGAGCGAAGCCAATATGCAATTAGCAGAACAGGCAGTGCAAGTAGCGGCAGCTTACGAACAACAGCGTCATTTGAACGATCTCAAAGACCAATTTCTTTTGAATGTCAATCACGAGTTGCGTACCCCCCTCACCGAAATCAATGGCTATCTCAATCTGCTCACTGAGTATCGAGAACAGATTGACGAAGAGACGCAAACCACCTTCCTCCAGCATGCCGTTCATGGTTGCGAGGAACTTCTGCACCTCGTTAATAATGTGCTAGAGGCTATTCGGGGCGATTTCCATGAAAAAGCTACGCTACTGGAACGTCTTTCAATGGACAGAGTGGCACACGAGGTGCTTGATCTCTTTGAGCCAAAGAAGCGACAACAATATGTGCTGAAACTGGACATAGCCAAGGATAGCGCGGTTTACGCTGATCGGCAGTACTTGCGACGAATTTTGCTGAATCTGCTTTCTAATGCGTTTAAGTACTCACCTCCACGGAGTCAGATTTCGATCAGCGCACGATTACTCGCTACGCCGTCGGGAGTATCGTCAGAGGCTGCAGAGGCTGCAGAGGCTGCAAGAGTATGCATCTGTGTGCAGGATTCAGGCCACGGCATTCCCCCCGCGGAGATACCGTTGCTCTTTGGCAAGTTTGTACGCCTTAAACGAGACCTGGTCGGGAACGTGCGCGGAACAGGTTTGGGGTTGTATATCAGCAAACAAATGGTGGAAGCCATGGACGGGCGCATCTGGATAGAAAGTCCGGGCATTGCTGGACTGGGAAGCCGCTTTTGCTTCACTCTCCCGGCAGCACCTTCCCTCCCTACCAAGAAAAAAACGAGAACAACTATACCGTTGCCCCACTCAGATCATGGGATAACGCAGAACGGACAGGAAAGTATTCTCATCACGCCAAATGCCCACAGTGAAACTCTTCCACCTGTTAGTGTAGAAGAATAACTGCCTCATCTCTTCATCCCTTCTCAGTTCCATCTCAGCATTTTCATGGGAGCAATTCATGCAGCCTGCATATACTGTAGCTGTATGCTGAACCTGAAAACGTTACTTCGTTTGCGGAAGAGCAGACTCGTGGGTAATCATCGGTTCCATACTACTTGACACCTCCATAACAATATGTTATATTTTAGTATAGCAAATAGCAATGAGGTAATGTGATTCTATCATATTGAAATACGCGATGACATTACTTCCTTCTGCGGTTATGTGATAACCTTAGTAAGTATATTGCAACTTTTTAGGCGCGTTTTAGTCCAGGCATTACTGGTTTGGAGGAAATTACTATGTTCTCGCGCCAGGCTCGACGTAAAGCACAATCATTGTCACTATTGCTAATAGGTACAATGATCCTCGCTGTTGCTTTGTCTATTACCCTGACTGCTCGTACTGCATTGGCAGCTTCACCACATGTAGATGTGATGGTGCTCAATACAGATATTGGACCCTCTTCTCTGCATTTCCTCACACAGTCGATTGCGAACGCGGCCAGCGATGGAGCGCAAGCACTGGTGATTGAGGTTGATACGCCGGGTGGCGACATCAGTGCCATGAAGTCTATGGCTGAAGCAGAGTTGAACACCACCGTTCCCATTATCTCCTACGTTTCACCAACGGGCGGATATGCTGCCTCTGCTGGTGCGTTTGTAACTCTCGCGGCCCAGGTTGCGGCCATGGCCCCTACTACCCGTATTGGCGCATCCAGTCCAGTCGATATTACAGGGGCTGATCTTGGCTCGACACTCAAAGCAAAGTTAGAGCATGACTTGGTGGCCTCGATGACTGGCATTCAGAATCGCTACCATCGCTCGGTTGATTTGGCCACCAAGATGGTCACTGACGCGGCGTCGTATGATGATACAACCGCTGTGAACCAGGGCATTGTCGATCTGGAAGCGAACAATTTGAACGATTTGCTCACGAAGGTGGATGGGAAATCGGTCGGGCTGCTCTCTGGCCCGGTGACGTTGCACACAGCCGGAGTTGCAGTGCAAATGCTGCAACCGAGCCTTTTCGACAACGTTTACGGTTTTTTGCTCGATCCTAACGTCATCTTTTTACTGTTCATTGTGGCGATGATTGGCATTTACTTGGAGATATCGCATCCGGGAGCTATTCTCCCTGGCACAGTAGGGGCTATTGCGCTCTTACTTTTCCTGTTCGGAATTGGCTCGCTTGCACTGAACTGGGCGGGATTGGCGTTGATGGTACTGGCATTCGCGCTGCTTGTTCTGGATGTACGTCTCCCAACCCATGGCATATTGACGATAGGAGCCATGATTTCGCTGATCTTTGGTGCGCTACTCTTCTTTAATAGCGGTGGACCCTATGGTGGACCACAGGTCAATCCTGTCCTGGTCTACATCATGGCTGGCCTATTGGGGCTTATCAGCTTTACCTTGATTACCTTCATTGTACGAGCACAGAGGCGTCCTGTGACCACTGGTGTTGAGGGGATGGTCGGTGCCAAAGTTACTGCAATAACCCCTCTTTTACCCGAAGGACGCGTCAATTATGGCGGTGAAAATTGGGCTGCCGTGTTAAACAATCCCACAACTTCTGCCGATGCGAACACCGAATTACAGGTTGTTGCCGTCGATGGTTTACGCCTGTTTGTGCAACCAGTGCATCTGCTAGACCCGGTTGATGTGTATACGCAACACTCACTTGAGTAAAATGTTATTGATTCAGTCAGGAGGTTTTTCATGGACCCTACCATTCTTTTCATCTTAATCGGCGTCATTGTAGTCATCTTGATCTTGTTTGCTCTCTCTGGATTGCGTGTTGTGCAACAATATGAGCGTGGTGTCATCTTTATCCTTGGGCGTTTGACAGGTGCGCAGGGGCCAGGCGTCTTCTGGGTGCCACCGGTGATTACCCGCATGATTAAAGTCGATCTCCGTATTGTGACATTAACCGTGCCACCGCAGGAAGTGATTACCCGCGACAACGTTACCATCAAAGTGACGGCGGTGCTCTACTTTTACGTGGTTGACCCAAATGCAGCAGTGGTGAATGTGATGAACTTTATGCAGGCGACAACGCAGATTGGACAGACAACGCTGCGTAACGTCCTGGGCCAGTCGGAATTGGATGAACTGCTGGCACAGCGCAACAAGATCAATGGGGAACTACAGACCATTATTGATGAGCATACCGAGCGTTGGGGCGTCAAAGTCACAGCAGTGGAGATTAAAGATATTGAATTGCCTGTGACGATGCAGCGTGCCATGGCGAAGCAAGCAGAGGCAGAGCGCGAGAAGCGGGCGAAAATTATTCATGCTGAAGGTGAATTGCAGGCCTCGGCTCAGTTAGCACAAGCGGCCCAGGTCATTGGTTCACAGTCCAGCACGCTCCAGTTGCGCTACCTGCAAACGCTGACAGAGATCGCGGTCGAGAAGAACTCAACGATCATCTTTCCGCTGCCGATTGATATCATTGAGCCGTTTATCAACATGATGAGGAGCCAGACGCATTCGATAGAGCTGCAAAATGGCGACAAAGAACAGCACAACGGCGATAGTCCAAAGACACATGTAACGCCAACATACGTACCACCGTTGCAATAACGCGCTGTTGCATAGAGCATAGCCAGGGCCTGTGAATGATTGTTGAGGGGGCCAGGGCGACCCTCGCGGTCGCCCTGGTAATCATTCAAATGCTCCTCTTGCTTTGCGCTAACTCATGTTACGATTGCTGAATTTCCCCCTGCTTGCTGCGGAGATACTCGGAACAGGTGCGGTAGGTTTCTTCGGAGATAAGTCCTCTGGACATATAATGGTTGAGCATAATATCCAGTTTCAAAATACTGATCAAGTTGTAGCCAAGATCGTGTAGACGCTTTACTGCTCCGTGTTCACGATCAACTAGCACGATGACATCTTTGACCTTCAAGCCATTTTCTTCGAGCAAGGCTGCTGTTTCCAGGATACTACTTCCTCGCGTGATGAGGTCGTCGATAATGAGGGCGGTGTCGCCGGGGGTGAAACGTCCCTCAATACCACGTTTGCCAGTACCCTCCGGGCGGCTACGAGCATAAATAAGCGGAATATTTGTTTCCAACGAGTAGGCTGAAGCCAGCAGTAAGCCACCGACTGGGACACCGGCAACGACCCCAAAGGGGTGAACGCGTGGGCGGCGTAATGATTGGGCCAGGCTAATTTCTTGTTGCATGAGTTTGCTGGCGACGCGTAGCGCGGTTGGGTTGCTGATAAGTACCTTGGGGTTCACAAATACAGGTGAGCTGACGGCGGATTCGCTCACTGTGAAGTTTCCGAACTGTACTGCTCCAAGATCGAACAGCATTTGCGCCAGCCATAGATTATCCAGAGACTGCTCTTTCATGGGAGGAAGCACGCCTTCTTTCTTTTCTTTCAACGTATCCCTATCTTTACTAAAGACGGTTTTGCCATACCAGTATATCATATGTAGTACTGCTAGCCAACTATCGATTCGCTCTCTTGCGGGAAATGCGATGGTATGGTACGCTACTTTGCACATTATAGGAAAAAATCCAGGAATCAACAGGTGAGTTAAGAGTTATGCCAATTGTCAGTGTCATACAGGTGGGTAAATCATTTGGGGCGGAGCGCATTTTTGAGGATGTTAGCTTTCAGATCAATGAAGATGATCGTATAGGGCTGGTTGGTCCGAATGGCGCGGGTAAATCAACCTTGTTGAATATATTAGCTAGCCGTGAGGAGCCAGACGAGGGTACGATTGCCATCGCACGCAACACGCGTATTGGCTATCTTGTCCAGGTGATGGAGTTTCAGCCAGAGAATACCCTGCGTGACGAGATGCTCACCGTTTTCGCGGAAGTGCGCCAGTGGGAACAGTCGCTCAATGAGCTTGCCCTTGCCTTGTCAAAGCCAGAAGCGCAATTGGATAGCTCCCTTCATGAAGAGCTTCTCCAACGTTACGCTACGTTACAGGTGAGCTTAGAACACGCTGGCGGCTACACCTATGAGAATCGTGTCGATCAAGTCCTGGATGGCCTGGGTTTTACGCGTGAGCAGCAGGAGTCGCCGGTGCTGCAACTGAGTGGAGGGCAGCAAACACGGGTTGCCTTGGGCAAACTGCTTTTGCAAGAACCCGACCTGTTGTTGCTCGATGAGCCGACAAACCACCTTGATCTGGCAGCACTGGAGTGGCTGGAGACCTACCTGTCTAACTGGAAAGGGGCAATGGTTGTGGTCGCGCATGATCGCTACTTCCTTGACAAGCTCGTCTCACGCACCATAGAAATGGCTTTTGGCGGTATAGAGGAGTATCCTGGCAATTACACCAAGTATCTGCATTTGCGTGAGGAGCGCATGGAGCGTAGAACGCGTGAATACGAGGCGCAGAGAGCACATATTGCCCATACAGAGGAGTTCATTCGTCGCTATAAAGCGGGCCAACGGAGCCGCGAGGCACGCGGGCGACAGAAATTGCTTGATCGATTGGAGCGTGTGAAGCGTCCTCAAGACTTTCCGGAGATGCACTTTGAATTTACCTCTGTTGTGGATAGTGGGCTGGTGGTGATTTCGACGCAAAAGCTAGCAGCAGGCTACATCAGCGATACGCAAGAGTCTCCAGAGCCTACAGAGTTGGTTAGGGTAGCTGACCTTGAACTGCTGCGGGGTGACTGTGTCGGGCTATTGGGGCCAAATGGTTCTGGCAAAACGACTTTACTGCGCACAATTATTGGTGAGCTATCACCTGTAAGTGGACAGGTCATTATTGGTCATAATGTGCGTATCGGCTACTACTCGCAAACGCATGCAGGCCTCAATGCGGAGCGGAGTATTATCGACGAAATTCGTCAAGTCAGCGTCTTGAGCGAAGAGGGCGCACGCACATTTCTCGGTCGGTTCCTCTTTTCCGGTGATGACGTTTTCAAGGCCATCGGCACATTGAGCGGTGGTGAACGCAGCCGGGTGGCTTTAGCGAAACTGACGTTGCAGGGTTCAAACCTCTTGATTTTAGATGAACCAACGAATCACCTTGATTTGCAGTCGCGGCAATTTCTCGAAGAGGTGTTGGGGGAATTTGAAGGAACGTTGCTCTTTGTCTCGCATGACCGTTACTTTATTGATAGCCTGGCTACCAAGGTCTGGGTCATTGATGATGGGGTGCTTATACCTTATATGGGAAACTATACCGAATATCGTACACGTAGGCAGCCAATAGTGCTCGATGTACCTCTCTCGGCGCGTGTCTCCAATGGCAATAAAAATGGCTCAACACCTGCGGTCACAAGTACCAAAGCGGCGACTGCTTCCAGCAGATCAGGTGGTAAGAAGAACAGCAAAGTGAAAGTGCGCACATTGGAAGAGGTCGAGAGCGATATCGAGAAGGCGGAGGGGCATGTAAAGGGCATAGAAGAGGCTCTCTCCGAGGCCGCACTTAACGCTGATGCAGCACTCCTGACCCAGTATAGCGCGGAATATGACCAGGCCAAAGCGCGGGTAGACGCACTGCTCGCAGAATGGGAACGCCTGGCTGAATCTGCCGACTAAGCACATAATGTTCTACCACTTAACGTTGCTTTCTTCGTACGCCCGTGATGAGACCACCGATAAAGGCGAAGAGTGCTCCTATTGGAGGCAGAGTGGCGGCGACAGCTAGCCAGAGGCCAAAAATGAGCAGCGGTACCAGCAGGGCTGGATTATTCTGTAGCATGACATAGATACGGCCCTGCCCAATCTTGTTGAGACCACCTATGAAAGCTGCTGCGCCCAGGATAGCTGCCGCCAATATACTGATGAGCAGTGTGAACGCGAACCGGAAAAACCCATGCACGTAAGAGCCGTAGACGGCATTGACACAAAGCATCGCCAGCCCCAGGCTTTGCAGCAGAAATGTAACCATGATCGGTACATGTGGTTGTAGTATGGGCAGTACCGCGCCTATTATGCCTACAATCAAACCCAGCAGTTGTATTCCGGCACCCCGAAAAAAGGATGTTGGGCCGCTATTCTGCTTTGCTGCCCTGCTGAACCTCCTACTTTGACTTTGACCTTGACTTTGCGCCGCAGCCAGGTGTCCCATAATGCTTGTCTTGATAGAATACGATTCAGGATTGTTGGGATCGAGTTCAAGTGACCGCTCGATTGCTTGCAAAGCAGTTTGGTATTGACCTGTGTTCGTTAAGAGTGCTGCTCGTAAACTCCACCCAAGCGCGTTGTTAGCTTCTATCTGCAATGCCTTTTCAACGCAATGCAGAGCTTCCTCAGCGTGACCTATCGAGCCTAGCAGTTGCCCTTGGAGAATGAGCGCGGGAACATTGTTTGGCATAATCTGTAATGCTTGCTCAAGCGCAGTAAAGGCCGCGCCGGGATTTTGCATTTGAACAAGATGGCGTGCTTGTCGCAGAAGCATGGTACTCTGTTGCTCAGCCTCCGAGATAGTCAGTTGCCCTGAGGTGGTGGGCGACAATTGCTCGGTAGTTGTTGTCTGAGTAGATGCTTGTCCTGGCATGGGAGTCGCGGTGAAAGGCTGGGCAGTAGGGGCATAAGCGACACCTTGCTGAAATGAAAGCCCTCCTGGTTGTGGTGGCGTAAAGGACGCACTTTGTAGGGGCGATGATTGACCAACTTGTGTTGGAGGAAGCGGGGTACGCCCTGCATTAGGTAGCACAGAAGCGGCGGGAGCGGGCATATCGCCTACAAGGACCAGTGGCGTGCTTTCTTGACCGAAGAGTTGAGGTCGCTGTTGCTCTCCAACTGTTTGAGAGAGAAAAGAGTGTAGACGTTGGAGCGTAATCTGTTTGGTCGTTGGATCGCTGGCGGGGCCACAAAGCCCTAAAATCATGTGGTAGGTGAAGCGACCCAGACTTTTCTCTCCTGCCTCGGGAGTTCCTTCATTGCCCCGACACGAGCTCAAGATCAGCCGGTCTCCCGTGTATTGTAATGCATTGAGAATAGTTGGGCCAAGGAGTGGCCTGGAGTCAAAAGGAGTAGTTCGGCGCATATCCCACGCACGCCCATTTTGGAAACAATCGAGGAGAAATACAACGTGAGCAGCCCGGCTTCGACCCATAGATTGTTGGGCTAATGACGGCAAATGGATAGCGGTGCCAGGTTGTTGTGCGTTCGTATTGGCAAGCGCAAGATACCCATCACCACTTGTTTCATCTACAAATGCATGACCGGCAAAGTAGACCAGGACAAGATCGCCCGGTCCAGCGGTTTGTGTGCATACGCGTGTAATGAGCGACTCTATCAGTTCGTGCGTAGCATAGGCACCCTGGACATGCTGAACATCAGGCGGCGACCAGTTGCCGCCTTTACTATTGACCAACCATTGTGCGATGGCCAGAGCGTCATTCTCGGCATAGTGCAAAGGCCGGAAGCTTGTATCCTGATAGGAATTGACACCAACGATCAGGGCCAGGCGTCTGCCCATGCGCTCACTCCTTAACAACGAATACAGGAACAAATAGTGAAACATATTGTACGACACTTGTGGGTTAGAATGGCAATTTGAGGTACGAGAACGGTACTTTTTGGATAATAAGCCAGGGCGAAAAGAGGTTTTAGCTTTGTGGTATACTCAAGTATATTTTTACCAGATAACCAATCAGTGAGGAGCAGGTGCTGATGCCGCGAATCATAGGCTTGACTGGAAATATTGCTTGTGGTAAAACTGCCGTCGGGCAGATGTTGCTTGCAATGGGAGCCGAACGCTATATCGATGCAGACGCTGTCGTACATAGGCTCTACGAGGGTGGACAACCAATCGCGGTGAAAGTAGCAGAAGCGTTTGGCGATGAGGTAATCGCCGCTGATGGTAGCGTGGACAGAAAAGCTCTTGGCGCAGTTGTTTTTCACGATGCGGATGCCATGCGACGGCTTGAGGCCATAGTTCATCCCGCCGTCGGTATTGCCATGGCAAGTGAATTAGCGGCTGTCAGTGCTACTGGGATCGCCATTATCGATGCTGTCAAGCTTTTGGAGGGAGAATCAGGGAAGTTTTGCCAGAGCAAATGGATGGTGATTTGTACAGAAGAGCAAGAACTGGCGCGTTTACTGGCACGCAATAATCTGAGCGAGGAAGAGGCGTGGGTGCGCATCCGCGCTCAACCATCGGTTGCGCAACGACTACCATTGGTGGATGAAGTCATTGATAACGCTGGCTCTATAGAAGAGACGCGCCGCCAGGCCGCGCAAGCCTTTCGTCGTTTCTGTGAACGTTTTCCATCATAGGGTTGGCATAGAGTGAGCAGCGAGTCGATGTATTTTTTTGATATGTAACTTCTTATAAGATGATGAGATACATATCCCTTACCAATATCTATTGACATTGCTAGTATTGATGCGTATAATCTGCACATCAGCACGAGTAAACACTACCTTATTATCACTGGTACGGTATAGCGATCCCTTGGATGAAAGTGTAATAGCGTCGGAGAAGTCCAATTGTCCAGGTAAATCGGAATTGCTCGGTTTAAAGTGGTGAGATTTGTAGGATATCTAACGTAATATCGTAAGAGGGTAAAGTAGAGTTCTGATGTTCATCGTTTTTTACCCCTCTATCGAACAATCCGTTCGTATTTAGTTTTCCTGAAGGAGGCTACCGACATTATGCGGAGAAGTTGGTCACGTATTTTTGCTCTACCTATGCTGCTATCCGTAGCATTATTGCTACTGGCGGCCTGTGGAGCAGGCACAACTGGAAATGGGGGCAGCTCAACCCCAACCACAGGTAATGTCACGATCAAGATCGCTACCGAATTGCCTGTTTCTGGTAAGGATACCAGTAACGGTAAACCTGCCGAGAACGGTGCGCATATGGCCCTTGACGAGGCCAATGCCAATCACCTCATTCCTGGCTATAATCTGGTACTCGTTCCAACCGACGATGTTGGTCCTAACGGCACTCATGATCCAGCAGTAGGTGCCCAACACGTTACGTCTCTCATTGGTGATGCGCAGGTAGCAGGTATTGTTGGACCGTTTAACAGTAACGTAGCACAGGCAGATATGCCTATTGCTAACCAGGCTCCTATTGCGCTGATCAGCCCATCAAACACGAACCAGTGCTTGACTCAGTCTGCTGCGGATGTTGGTTGTAGCGGCAAGAACGACCTGATCCCGACACTTCGTCCTAGCGGTAAGGTGACATACTTCCGTATCGCGACGACAGACGATCACCAGGGACCAGCTAATGCTGATTACCTCTATAACACCCAGCATTATAAGACGGCCTATGTCATTGATGATGCTGAGACATATGGTATCGGTATCTCCAATACCTTCAGTGCGGAATGGTCGAAGCTTGGTGGTAAAGTGCTTGGACGCAGTAGCGAGCCAGGTACAACCACATCTTTCGTCTCTTTGCTCACGCAAATTGCTTCGCAGAAGCCTGATGTAATCTACTTTGGTGGCACCGATGGCACTGGCGGAACGCTGATTCGCCAGCAAATGCTACAGGTTCCGGCACTGAAGAATACCCCCTTTGCAGGTGGTGATGGCATTGTATCAGCCAGCTTTGCCTCGACTATTGGCCTAACTGGTGGCCCAGTTTTCGGTACGGTTGCATCTTCTGATGTGACTAAAAATCCTGCCGCGGCGAGTTTCGTTACGAATTACACCAAAACCTATGGTCAGCTTGGTGCATATAGTGCCTCTGGGTACGACTGCATGAAGATCGTGATCAATGCGATCAAAGCCGCCATTGATGGTGGTGCAAAGCCTGCACAGAACTCTGGTGACTCCTCGACCGCAACGACTTTCCGTCAGGCTGTTATTGACGCGATGGCGAAAACCGACTACACCGGCCTTACTGGTCATCACACCTTTGATGCTAATGGTGATACGACGAACAAAGTTATCACCGTCCAGCAACTGGCAAGTGTCAATGGCGCACCAGGTTGGAAAGTTCTTACCTCATTAACGGTGCATTAAGTGTTTGCGGAAAGACCTTCACATGCAAGCAAAGATGCCTGGTTGGATAGCCCTTCTATCTAACCTGTAAAGAAGCGGGGGTAGTCAACAGATCGATATTTGTTGACTACACCCTTTCTTCCTATTTGACCCGACCTTAAAAGAATTCAACTATTTGGCAGGAAGGTGGGAAAGCGCATTTATGACACTTATCTTGCAAGAGCTCATCGTCGGCATTTACACCGGCGCGATTTATGCGTTGATAGCCCTTGGTTACACCATGGTCTATGGCATCATTGAGTTAATTAATTTCGCCCATGGCGATATCTTCATGATTGGCTCCCTCGTCTCAATTGTTATCCTTGGTGCGTTTGGCATTACTTCAACATCTCAACCAACAGGTTTCGCGCTCGTTGGCTTGCTCATTGTTGCATGCTTTGGTTCTATGCTCGTGTGTGCGGTGCTGGGCGTGGTTATAGAACGTGTTGCTTATCGTCCCCTGAGAAACGCTCCTCGTCTTGCTCCACTCATCTCAGCTATTGGTGTATCGCTGATCCTGGAAGACGTGGGGAAACTGTGGAAAGGTATTAATTATGTTTCGTTCCCACAGATTTTCCCTCAAATCACCTACAGTCTTGGTGCGTTGAATATAAGTAGTGTGAATATCCTGGTGATTGTGGTATCGTTCGTCTTGATGGTGGCCTTACAGTGGATGGTCACCAGTACACGTATTGGGCGTGCTATGCGTGCTGTGGCACAGGATCGTGACGCGGCGGCTCTCATGGGCGTGAACGTGGACCAGATTATCGGGATTACCTTCTTCATTGGCGCGGCTTTGGCTGGTGCTGCTGGCTTTGTGTATGGTTTACAGTATGGTAGCACAATCTTTAATATTGGATTTCAACTTGGCTTGATTGCATTTACTGCGGCAGTGCTTGGCGGTATTGGTAATCTGGTTGGTGCCATGCTTGGCGGTGTCCTCATTGGCATCATTGAAGCGTTGTCTTCCCTTATTCCAGACACAGTGTTGCCACATGGTGGTGCGGCATGGCACGAGGCCATCATTTTTGCTATTCTCATTCTTATCCTGGTTTTCCGACCAGCGGGTTTACTGGGACAAAACACTCCTGAGAAGGTGTAAAGCGCAGAAGAAAGGTGCTCTGTTGCGAATGAACACTCTACGAAATGAGGTGGCACAATTATGTCGGCATTGATAAGCGACAAAGTATTTCAACCTGGACGTGAAACGCGCACACTCCTGTTGAAATGGTTGGTGGCACTGATTGTGCCGGTAGCGGTCTTTACCTTTGTCTGGAGCGGCGAGGAAATTGTCAACAATGTCATGCTCGGTGTTCTTTCACCTGGTAGTACACCGTATGATATTTCCACGCTCATTCAGGCGGCTGTTTTTATCACCATTTTCTACGCCGCGATTATAGCTCTCGCAGGCTATTTTGTCGCGGCAGATAGCGGTCGCCGCAGCATAGGTGAAATTTGGCTCGATATTGCTGTCTTTACCCTGGTACCTATATTTCTTGTGATGGGAGCCGGCCTGATCATTGGCCTTGCATTAAGTGTTATTGTCTGGGGAGCCTTTTTCTACGTGCGTACACTTGTGCGTAGAATAAGGCATTATACTGCTCCACCGCCCTTAGCAAGTTTAAAGGTTATTACTACAGAGCAGCGGGCCAACTTAATGAACAAGGCTATCGCTGGTGGTTTTTGGTTCGGGTTAGCCTTTTCTCTGTTATCGCTGGTGGTAGACCTCATCTTTTTCTTTGCAGGTTCATTACCTACGATACTGCTGATCTGGGTTGCTATTCGTACCGTGCTTTTGCCGGTGGCCGGATATTTTCTTGGACGTATAGGTGGTGTAATTGCCACGCGCCGCACGCTTACTCAAAAGAATGCTGAAGGTGACAATGGCAATACGAATGCTCTGAGCAAACAACACCAACTGGAAGTGCTCTCTACCGACAGAGCACGCGAGGAAGTCAAAGACCTGGTACCGAATGACATGCCGTTACGCAGTACAGGAGCACGTAACTTTTACCTGGCCCTGGTCATTGCTTTTGTCCTCTTCTATCCAGTACTCGACCCATTCCTCTTTGGTTCAGGCACACAAGGGCGTTTGGCTGGTTATGGAGATGCGGGCTACTATGTCATCCTTGCGCTTGGCCTTAATATCGTTGTTGGCTTTGCTGGACTGCTAGACCTTGGCTATGTGGCTTTCTTTGCCATCGGTGCATACGCCTGGGGCATTTTTGGTTCATCGCAGTTAACGATAATCTTCGGTATTACGCCTTTTAATCCTCAGCTTTTGTCGTGGCTCTTCTGGCCTATGTTGATAGTTGCCGCGCTCATCGCTTCCTTATGGGGGATACTGCTCGGTGCCCCAACTCTCCGCTTACGTGGCGATTATCTCGCCATTGTGACGCTCGGCTTTGGTGAAATTGTGCCGATAGTCTTCCTGGAACTAGACCAATATACCAGAGGCTCAAATGGCATTATTGGCGTCAATTCCCCGTCCTTTTTTGGCGTCAAATGGTCTACCTTTACACCCGGCCCTTACTACTATCTGATTCTGGCCTTGATTGCCCTGACTATCTTTGCGAATGTTCGGCTGCGCGACTCCCGTCTCGGTCGTGCCTGGGTCGCGATCAGAGAAGACGAAATTGCGGCGGCATCTTCAGGTATTAACCTCGTCAATACCAAACTTTTCGCGTTTGCCACTGGAGCCTTTTTCTCAGGCATTGCGGGTGCCTATCACGCGGCGAAGCTTGGTGGAGTCTCACCGGATAATTTTGGCTTTGGAGACTCGGTGATCTACCTGGCGATGGTGGTTATTGGCGGTATTGGGAGTATTCCGGGCGTAATCGTTGGAGCCTTAGTCGTCTACTCTGTCAATGAGTTTATCCTGGCTCAGTTAGATACCCTGGCGGCTGATCCAACCAATCTACTCCATCCCATCTACAACGCGATTACGCAAGTCATCCCTGGCTTTACCTTTGGGAATATTCGTAACCTGATCTTTGGTGCCATACTTGTCGCGATCATGATTTTCCGTCCAGAGGGACTTATCCCCAGTGCTCGTAGGCGACGTGAACTTCACCATGGCAATGATGAAGAGGTCGAGGTGGGCGCATTGGATGTACCGCCGGGAGCACCCGACTTCGAGGCCGAGGTGCATGTTGAATAGCAGAGAACAGGAGTTTGCTATGAGCGTTGAGCAGGCGAGCACGAAGTCCGGTGAACCTCTCCTGACATTGAATAAAGTGACCAAGCGTTTTGGCGGCCTCACTGCCGTGCAGGATGTTGACTTGCAAATTTGGCCGGGCGAAATTATCAGTGTCATTGGTCCCAATGGAGCCGGAAAAACAACAGTCTTTAATCTGATCACCGGTATTTATCGTCCAACCGAGGGGAATATCGCTATCTCAGGCAGGTCGATTGTGGGCCTGAACCCTGACCAGGTGCTGGTGCGCGGCATCGCTCGCACCTTTCAAAATATTCGCCTCTTCAATAACATGACGGTACTAGAAAACGTCCTCGTTGGGCAACATACGCAACTGAAAGCCAATGTGATTGGCTCGCTGTTCCATTTCCCCAGTGTTGTTCGCGAAGAGGCCGCAGCTCGTAGAAGGGCGATTGAATTACTCAGCTTTTTTGGCCCTACCCTGGTAGAGCGGCAAGAAGAATACGTGATAAACCTTTCCTACGCGGACCGCCGACGTATCGAGATTGCGCGTGCCCTTGCCGCCAAACCCAAATTATTGTTGCTGGATGAGCCAACAGCAGGTATGAACGAGGCCGAGACACTGGAAGCGGTGAAGTACGTAAGACGCTTGCGTGATGAATTACAACTGACTATCCTACTCATTGAGCACAAACTGGCTGTTACGATGGGAATGTCCGACCGTATAGCGGTGCTTGATTATGGGCGGAAAATCGCCGAAGGTTTACCTGAAGAGGTACGTAACAATCAACTGGTTATTGACGCCTACCTCGGTAAAGCATCGACATCTGAACGAGCCGAAGCTGTATCTGGACAAGCCGAAACAGCCGTATATGAACGACCTGAGACAGTCGTTGATGAACACACCGAAACTACTGCCGAGTAGTGGAGCGATTGCAGCCGTATACTGGTGAATCCTTCAGGTCTACGAGGAACGATGAAGGATAATCGAGATTCCAAAGAGGTCAAGAATGTTACGATTAAACAATGTAGACACTTATTATGGCCCTAGCCAGGTGCTGAATAAAGTTACACTCGAGGTGAATAAAGGCGAAATAGTTTGTTTGTTGGGAGCAAATGCTGCCGGTAAGACGACAACGATGAAAACAATCTTCGGTTTGATACATCCGCGCAATGGAACAGTCGAATTTGAAGAGCAGTCTATTGAACGCAAATTGCCGGGCGATATCGTGCGTTTAGGTATGGCACTGGTCCCCGAAGCTCGCCGCATTTTCCCGCGTATGACTGTGCTGGAAAATCTGGAAATGGGAGCTTTTATTCGCAGTAACCGTAGCGAAATTCAGCAGGATATCGATCACGTTTGTCAAATTTTCCCTCGTATCAAAGAGCGGTTAAAGCAGTTTGCTGGCACTATGTCAGGTGGTGAGCAGCAGATGCTGGCGATGGGGCGTGCGCTCATGTCGCGTCCGCGCATGATCTGCATGGATGAACCGTCGATGGGGTTATCACCCATTCTTGTCGAGACAGTATTTAACACCGTGAAGAATATTCGCGATGAGGGAGTGACAATCTTCCTGGTCGAGCAGAATGCTTCTATGGCTCTATCTCTTGCTGACCGCGGCTATGTTTTGCAAACAGGCAAGATTGTGCTGAGCGATACAGCACCAAACCTGTTGACCAATGATCTTGTCCGCCAGGCGTATCTTGGCGGCGCGTAAGAAGTAGAGATGCTCCCCGTACAAGGGGAGCATCTTCGCTTACCCTCTTTTGTCTAATTGCCGGTGCATCTTCTCAATACGTTCTATGACCTCAGCCAGCGTGGTTACATCTAAATCTTCCATATCTTCGCGTAGCGATTCCAGACGTTCCAAAAGCTCCATTTCGTCGTACTCTTCCTTATCCAACGCATCCTCATTCGCTTTGGATGGGTTGGTGCCCTTGTGGATATCGTGCTTGCTCATGTTGCGTCATCCTCCATATTTTTATGAACTCACGTCCCATTGTACACACATTCAAGCTCGTGGACAATGGAGTAGTACTGCTCTATTCTCAATTTAAAGGAAGCATTAGAATAGAAATGAGGTGTTGGGATTTTCATACGTCCAACCGGCTTGCGTATCGTTTCCTGCATCAACCAGCGCAGGTGTCCCTTGTGGCTGACCGTGGTCATCAATGGCTACTGTATACAGTCCTTTGCCAGAACTCAAGCTTTTGTTTTGCCACAACAAACGTCCGCGGGTCAGGAAGAGGAAGTGGCGACTGTCAGTAGCCCACAGATTATTCGATAGCGGCTGGAGTAACGTATTGGTTGCCGCAATCGGCGGAGAAGATGATACGTTATTTCCCTGCGTCGCGGCGTCACTCAGCAGAACGTGTGACTGCTGGTTTGTGAGATTGAGCAAGGTCAAACTACGAACTCCGTCCAACAAGAGAAATCGGCTGTCGGGCGACCAGTATGGCATGCTGCCCTCTTCTGCTGTGATGGAGAAGGAAGCTTTGTCACTGAGGCGCAACAGTGTATAAGTAGTACCGGTGCTGTACAAGATACTATTGCCATCGGGCGACCAGGCGAACTGTGAGCAGGTGCAGGTGGTGAGCGTGGTCGTCTGACCATGCATATCGCTCATCGTAAGTTGTACTGAGAGCGGAGAGGTACTAAAGGAACCAGGGGCAGCGGAAGAGACAGCATACAGTATGGTGGGCTGAGCGTGTGCCGGTTGGAGCAAGATGCGTTCTAACGTGGCAGGAAGGGGATGACCAGGAAGTTTGCCGGAGATGATAAATGTTATATTTGTCCCATCTAGAGCCGTTGTATACATGCCGCGATAGGAGTTTCCTATCACCATTGAATTATTCGCTGCTATAGAGGGGATGGAAAATGTGCTAGGGAAGAGTTTGCGGGCGATGCCCCCTGGCTGATCATTTTGCGATATCCACCAGAGTGCGGTAGTGGCTGTTGTGGACGAAGTCGCCGGTTCTTCTCGATAGAGCAGGCGGTTCCCACTAGTATTCCACCAGGCATTGCTCACCCGAACGTCCTGGCTTGAGAAAAGGATGGGAATAGGGGAACCGCCATCAATGCCAATAGTATTCTCGGAACTCGGCACATCGCCAAACATCTCAGTGAGAGGATTCATCGCCAGGGATTGGGCGGTCGCCTTTGTGGCGTAATCAGGGTCAAGTGTGCGATAGGTCAAAATTTGATGTGTTGGAGACCATCCATAGCCAATTACAGGGGTAGTATCTGCGACGACTTCAAAGGCATTCGCACCATCTGGATCCATCGTCCACAGGTGTCCGTCGCGCAGAAAGGCAATCTCGTTGCCCCCAACATGTCCAGGGCTGCAAGCCGCAAGCAGACCGGCCAGAAGAAGCAAAATGAAAAGCATGATTCGTCGATGATTCATACTAAGCAGTATAGCTATGCAAATAAGTGGCGTCAAGCATGATATTGTTGCACATATTGCTATTGACACCGCGCTGATCTATCTCCTATGCTTAAGCCAATAATTTGCAGGTACAATAGAGCAAAAAAGGCATAGTTACGATGAGCCAGGTAGAGCATTTACCATCGCTGGGAACGAGGGAAGGGCCGCAATGGCATCATTACCTCATTGACAGTGTAGTAGCTATAGTCAGTACACTGTTGTTGACAGGGATCATCTACCTGTTGCATCTCTATCCGAGCATTCCCAATATCTCCCTTACCTATCTTTTAATTGTGTTAGCATTGGCAAGTACACGCGGCATGTTCGCGGCGGTTTTGTCTGCTCTTGTGGCTTTTAGCTCGTTTGACTACTTTCTTGTGCCACCGCTTTACACATTTACTATCGCACGTTTTGAGGAGTGGCTGGCCCTTTTCGTCTTTCTTACCACCGCTATTATCACGGGCCAATTGGCTTCTACCATGCGTTCGCGGGCAGAGCAGGCCAGACGGCAGGCTCGCGAGACGCGAATTCTCTATGAATTGGTGCGGGCGACGAATAGCGAAGAGAAGCAGGAGCGACAGTTGAATGTGCTTGCTCGTGCGATAGTTGATGTATTTGCATCTTGGGGGGTGCGTGATTGCGCTATTCTCTTTCCTGATGCCAATGGAAAATTGGTATTACAGGCGAGTACACAGCCCATAGATGAACCGGTTGCTCTTTCCGCAGATGAAGCAGCAACCGCCGCATGGGTGATGTCGCAGGCCCAGACAGTTGAATTACATGACGTTTCCTTAACCTCTCAAGCTTCGATGAGCTCAGCACCGCGTGCTATTGTGCGCAACACTGCTGCGCTCCAACCCACGCGGCGTTACATGCGTATGATTCCTATACGGATGGGCCAAAGGGTAGTGGGGGTGATGCGTCTCCTGATTGAGGATGATCCACGCTTATTTATGACCGAGAATAGTTTGGGGGTAGACCAGGAAAGCTCAGACCCGCGCACTGCTTTTTTCTGGACATTTCTTGATCAGGCAACCTCTATCATTGAACGTGCGCGGTTACGCCAGGAAAGCTTGCAAATCGAGTTGCTACAGCGCACGGACAAACTACGTGCCGCACTGCTCTCCTCCGTCTCGCATGATCTACGGACTCCTCTTTCCTCGATTAAGGCTGCTGCCAGTAGTTTGTTACAGGAGGATGTTCATTGGGATGAGGAGGCACGGCGTAGTTTTGCGCTGGCTATTGAGCGTGAAGCAGATCGGCTCAATCGGTTAGTGGGAAATCTACTGGATATGTCGCGCATTGAAGGTGGGGCATTGAAGCCCGAAAAAGAGTGGTATCCAGTTGGTGAGTTAATCCACGACGTATTAGGGCATATGCAACCAATAGTGCAGGGAAGGGTAGTGCAGACACATCTGCCAGATGATTTGCCACCGGTGGAACTGGACTATCTCCAAATGGATCAGGTGCTGACCAATTTGATCGAAAACGCGGTGCGGCATACACCGCCTGAGACGCCTATCGAGGTAAGTGCGCAGCGGGAGGGTGAGCAGATGGTAATCAGTGTCGCTGATCGTGGCCCTGGTATACCGGAAAGAGATAAGGTGCATATTTTTGACAAATTCTATCGTGTGTTGGGAACACAGCGAGGTACTGGTTCAGGATTGGGTCTGGCGGTATGCAAAGGGTTAGTGGAGGCCCATGGTGGCAGCATCTGGGTTGAAGATAGAGAAAACGGGGGCGCAATCTTTCGTTTTACCTTACCTATTGGAAAGTCCGAGGACATAGAACAATGAGTAAAAGCGGCGCACGAATCCTGGTGGTCGATGATGAAGTTGAGATTATGCGAGCTCTGCAACGCAGTCTGACGGCCCATGGTTTTGAGGTTTTTACCGCTGGCAGCGGAGAAGAGGCACTTGAAGCTATCGGACATCATCGGCCCGACCTCATGCTGCTCGATCTTGGCTTGCCCGGCATCAGTGGTTTAGAGGTCTGTAAAAGAGTACGCGCTCAGTCCAACCTGCCCATCATCGTGCTGTCGGTGAAAGATGCTGAGCGCGATAAAGTGCTGGCCCTGGACCTGGGTGCCGATGACTATGTTCCCAAACCATTCGGCATGGATGAAGTATTGGCCCGTATTCGTGTCGCCTTACGTCATACCGCACAAGTGCAGACCGGGACAGAACCGAGTTTCACCGCGGGGCCGCTCAAAGTGGATTTTGCCCAACGGCTTGTGCAAGTCAATGGGCAGGAAGTCAAACTAACGCCAACCGAATACGATCTGCTCAAAGCTCTTATCCTGAACCGTGGCAAAATCATGACACGGCATATGTTATTAGCGCAAGTCTGGGGCGTTGGGTACGGAACAGAATCCCATTACTTACATGTGTATATCGGTCAATTGCGGCACAAAATCGAACTAGACCCGGCTCACCCCCGTTTCATCCTCACTATTTCAGGGGTAGGGTATCGTTTCAGCAGCGAAGAAGACGGTGCTAAATCTTGAGCAAACTTTTAGAACAAGCACTTCCTTTTAAAAATACGCCTTAATTACCACTGCTTGAGCATATGTGCGACTTTGCCATGGGCAGTCAGTTCGTAACGGATGCGATCAGGGTTGAGATCTACACATTGTGGCGCATTGGCAGCAGCAATGACGGTGTCATGCGGGTGAACGGCTTGCCACACGCGTGACACCGTACCTGGCGTATCTTGTCGATAGAGGTATCTGCGTGGTATTTTTGCCTTCTGTGCCAGGTTTTCGGCCTTGCTGAAGTATTCTTTAGCCTGCTCATCTTCCAGGTAGGGGTCAACTACTTCAAATATAGTGGGAGCTCGCCTGTTTGTTTCCTGGGAGGTGTTTACATAAAGAAAAACAACAGGATGACCGTCGGCATTATTGATTGCTGTACGAATGACTGCATCATTGTTGCCGTTATCAGATGTCAGCACAGCTAAGACTGAGCCAGGTAAGCGACCTTCCACACCAGTGATGAGAACTGCCACCCGTCCCTTGCTCTTGTTGTGCATGTAGTTGAAATAGGCAATAAGCATGCCAATACCGGCGACCGTGCCACCAAAAGCGGTGGCGAGCGGTTTAGCTACCAGATTGGTGCTCCATGCCAGGGCAATCAGGAAGGTTGTTGCTATGCCGAGATAGAAATCAATGGTAGACCATAAGCTATAAGGGTTTTTAGGAGTCGTAGACCTTGTAGTAGTTGTCGTATCGGCCCGTGATATACCCGCTAATCTATCGCCGTTGGACGGAGGTTGTTCGCTTGCTATTTGAGCAGTTGCATCGACCAAAGTATTATGAGTACCAATAAGCCTATCCTCATGCCTGCTTCTGCTCTCAGAACTGGTATACGCTTTGGCACGAGCAGCCTTGCGTTCGCGGTAACGCACGAGGTCCAGGCCCAGGCAGGTGAGAGTGAAGGCCCCCAGCAAGCCAAAAGCGTACAAATCGCCCAGGAGAATGAGGCTACCATTTGCTAATAAGAGGACTGTGATAGGAATGGCTGTGGCCAGGATGATCGAATAGTGCGGAGTGCCACGCAACTTATTGCGTCTGAGCACAAAGGCGGGAAAGAATTCCATGCGTGCGAGAGCAATGAAGACATGGTAAGAGCCGATAATAGCGGTATTGCTGGCAAAAACCAGGAGCGCACTTGCGCTGATCGCCATCTCTGTTTGTAAAAAAAAGTTTCCCCAGTGACCACCAAGCAGTGAGATGAGTTGGCTATTTTGGATAGGATCAGCCGCCGCTTGCGGCTGCAACACGGTTGAGAGCATGGTCAGAAGCGGACTGGTGATGCCGATGGTAAGCACAACGATTAACAGTGCTATGCCAGCCACCTTTTTACGTGGTGTTTTCATGACGGGAGAAAGTTGTGAGATGCTCTCTAATCCCGAAAAGGCCAGGAACGAGCCCGCGAAACCAGTCAAGATGAAAAGGGGAGTAATAGGTCTTCCTTCGAACATTTTTGGGAAGAGCGAGAGAAACTCGGAAAAAGAGATATGGGTAAAAACCGTGAACAGGACAGCCAGGTCGCTTACAAAAGCAATGACTGCCCCTACCAAGCTCACCTTCGCACTTTCGCTGATCCCTACCCAGTTTAATAAACCCAGGAGAATGAGCATACTGATTGTTATCCACACAGCTATGGGGCCAATGGCGGGAACAACAACACTGAAATAGAGTACTCCTGAAAGACAACTAATGGAGGCGGTGAGAAAGTAATCGACGAGGATAAACATTCCACCCAATGCGCCAACCCAGTGATTGATGGCTTGCGCTGCCACTGTCACAACGCCACCACCCTGCGGGAAACGGTGCGTAACTTCTGCATATTTTAACGTCAACAGGACGAAGACAGCCATCGAAAGAAAAACAAAGAAGCCAGCCATTTTGCCGACAGTGCCGAAGAGAATACCGGGGACGTAATAGACAGAGGTGCCAATATCCGCAAAGACAACTGCCCAGCAAAGAATAGGCCCGAGTAAATTGCCGTTGTGGCTATGCTCGTCACTTGTGGCCGAATGCGATGCATCGTTCGCCGTTGCTTCCTGAGTCATGAGGATTCAATCCTTTGTACTACACGGATATATGCGTCTGAAATATTGCTCTGTCTTCAAGTTGGCAGACCAAACTTGTACATAGTGTAGCATAGTAGCAAACTACAATCAATAAAAATTTGTGCTGAAGCTCAAGAAAATCTCAATGAAATGCTCCAAACCCTAAAGATCTCTTCAAGCAAGGGCCAGATACCGTAAATTATTGCTCAATACGCTTGTAGGCGATGCTTCGATTCGACGGTACTTGCCATCTGTGATAGACTTGTGCCAGAATCTGGCGGTGGAAATTGTGGGAAACCATCTGATGAATCATCCAGTGGAGGTGTCTGCAATGCACGAGCTTGAAGATCAGAGATACGCCGAAACGCGACCAGCACGCTTGATCGCGGTAAGCAATAGAATCAATTTGCAGGCCGCAACCACTGAATATCGTTTCACCGCGGAGTTAGAGCGTATCGTTGGCATGGCTGTACCGCATCTGACAAAGGATCGGCCCAACCTGGTGGTCCTGGGTGAAATTCTTGGCCTTCCGCTGGCACTGACAGGGAAGCGCGGCTATTTATCGCGGCATATGCATACTTCAAATGTCGCCATCAGTATGTTAGCTTTAGGTTATGGCCGTCGTATGATCCATTATCGGCGTCAGTATCCAGGTATATCGATGGTGCGTTCGCTGCTCCTTTCTTTATCTGATATCATGTATCGACCTTTTGCTACCACGTTAAGTAGATTAGCCGCTACACATGGTATTTTTCTATCGGCCAGCACGATTACGCCGCATGTGCAATGTTCCACCGAAAGTATAGATGCCAGCCGTTTTGGGCGGCGTTTTTCTACGAAAGTGTTTCTTCCTGATGGGCCGGGCGTCTACAATACCGGATTTTTGTGGGGGCCAGATGGCAACCTCATCGGGACGACCGATAAAGTTTTTCTCACAGAGAGCGAAAAGGCGACCCTTGATTTGACGCCCGGAAGTTTGGAGGATGTACGCGCCTTTGAGACTGCCATTGGCAAAATTGGCATGGCTATCAGCCTGGATGCCTTTACCCCTGAATATCTGCGGCAATTGGATAGCCAGGGCGCAAGTATCGTGCTTCAGCATGATGCCAATGATCAACCATGGGCCAGTGCCTCGAAAACTGCTGATTGGCAACCGCAGGAATGGTTAAATTCAGTGCTGGGCTGCCTGCAAGATGATTATCAGCATCTGTATTTCAACGTCTGCCCAATGCAGGTAGGAAATTTTTTCGATGTTGCTTTTGATGGGCAATCGAGCATCACTATGAAGAGTGAGCGAGACCCCGACCCTTGCCGCAATCTTGTAGGTAACGACGGTTTTAACCATACCGTAACTGGAAAAGCCATGAAAGGGAACATTTTAGCAGTATCACCATGGGTTGCCGACGATCCTATCAAGACAACGCCGGGTATGTCACTGGCAGAGCGCCGTGCTGCTCTCGCGCAGATTGGGAAGCAACTTTTGCCGGGTGGTGTACGCGCCAATCAATATCCCGAAACCGCCATTTGGGCTGATGTCGATGTGCCAACTTCTTAGGGGTCGGGAAAAACACTTGCGTTTTTTCGCCAGAGACGGTAGAATCAAGTTGGTTCCACCTGTTAATGGTTGCAGTGGGGATCATGCAGGATTGGTTCATTTGTCCCCATTCCCAGACATGCATCACACGAAGCCAGCCCCCAAGAAAGGTAGCATAAAACCGAATGACCATTACTACTCGACCACGCACAATTGGTGAGTTGCGTGAAAGTGGATATAGGTTACTTTCAGTCAAAGAAGAGTTGCGGAAAAATCTTATTCAGAAGATTCGTAGAGGGGAAGAGTTGTTCCCAGGGATCATTGGTTATGAAGAGACTGTTATTCCTCAGATCGAAAATGCCATTCTCTCCGGTCAGGACATCATCTTTCTTGGTGAGCGCGGCCAGGCCAAGACGCGTATGGCCCGCAGCCTTGTAAATTTACTCGATGAAGTAGTGCCGATGATCGCTGGCTGTGAGATCAACGATAATCCTTTCGAGCCTATCTGTAAGGCTTGTCGCGACAAAGTAGAAGAGTTTGGTGATAACGTCGAGATCGACTGGTTGCCGCGTGACAGACGCTATGGTGAGAAACTCGCGACACCCGATATCACTATCTCAGACCTGGTTGGCGAGGTAGACCCCGTGCGCGTTGCCGAAGGTCGCTATCTCTCCGACGAACTTACGATCCATTATGGTATGATTCCTCGTACTAACCGTGGTATCTTCTGTATCAACGAACTGCCAGACCTGGCGGAGCGCATTCAGGTTGGTCTGTTGAATATTATGGAAGAGCGCGATGTGCAGATTCGTGGCTATAAGATTCGTTTGCCGTTGGATGTCTATGTTGTTGCCAGCGCGAACCCCGAAGACTATACCAACCGTGGGCGCATCATCACGCCGCTCAAAGACCGTGTTGGCTCCGAGATTCGCACCCATTATCCGCGCACAACGGAACATGAGATCCAAATTATGGAATCCGAAAGCAACCACTTCATTACCGAGGGGTTAGATATTATCTTCCCGCAGTTTATGAAAGAAGTGATTGCTGAGATTACCCAGTTGGCGCGGCGCAGCAACGATATTAGCCAACGTTCCGGTGTGAGCGTGCGTGTCTCTGTCTCCAACTTTGAGAATGTGTTGAGCAGTGCCAGCCGTCGCGCCCTACGCCTCAAGGAACGGCACGTTGCGCCACGCGTGAGCGATCTCTCAGCCATCATGGCCTCGACCTGTGGCAAGATCGAGCTTGATACCGTGGGCGACATCAAGGAAGATCGCGTCGTACAAAAACTGGTCAATGCCGCTGTACTCAGCGTCTTTGGTGAATACTTTGAAAATCGCGAATTTGAGCAGCTTGTCGCTGGCTTTGAACGTGGTTTGAGCGTCCAGGTGGGCGATGATATGCCTTCGATGGAATACGTCAACCAGCTCTCCAAAGTAGGTGGCTTGAGTAAAGCGATTGATAAATTGAATGGGCGTGGTAGTCCGGCCAGTATTGCGGCGAGCATCGAGTTTATCCTCGAAGGTCTCCATCTGAACCGTCGGCTTAATAAGGATGAAGTCAGTGGTAAGATTCGCTATCGACGATAAAGGAACACTCCCATGTTCGAACGCTTCTTTAAGAATCGCTATGGGTATTCACGTTGGGATGGCACCCAAAATATCGAGGGACTCGAAGCTGATGATGTTCTGAAAGCTCTATCGGATGACTATCTGGAGAATGGCAATTTGCAGCAGGCCATGCGCCGCCTGATGCAGAATGGTATTCCCAAGGATAATGGCAACAAGACCATGGGGTTGCGTGAGTTGATGGAGCGTATGCGTGAGCAACGTAACCAACAGCTCAATCGCTACAACATGGCCTCCGGCGTGATGGATGACTTGCGCGAGAAGCTTGAGGAGATCAAGCAACTAGAGCGTGAAGGCATCCAGGATCGCCTGGATGGAGCACAGAATAATCAGCAACAGCCCTCTGAAGAACAAGGAGAACAGGGCCAGCAACAGCAACCATCTGACCAGCAAGGACAACAGTCTCAACAAGGCCAAAGAGGACAGCAGGGTCAACAAGGGCAACAGTTTTCCGGTGGCCAGGGACAGGAAGGTCAATCCGGCAGCGGAGATGATGACCTCTCGCCTGAACAAAAGCGCAAAATGCTGGAGATGATTGCTAAGCGCAAGCAGGATTACCTGGACAAGTTGCCAGAGGATATTCCCGGACAGATCAAGGGTTTGTCTGAATATGACTTCATGGACGAAGAGGCCCGCGAGAAGTTCAAGGAATTGATGGATAGTCTGCAACAGCAGATGATGAATCAGTTCTTTCAGGGGATGCAGCAATCGTTGCAGAACATGACCCCCGAAGATATCACCAAGATGCGCGAGATGATTCGTGATCTGAATAAGATGTTGCGCGAGCGACAAGAAGGCAAAGAGCCGGATTTCGACGCGTTTATGCAGAAGCACGGTCAGTATTTCCCCGGCGTCAATTCGCTGGATGATCTGATCGAGCAGATGCAACAGCAGATGGCCGCTATGCAGGGCATCATGGATAACCTTTCGTCGGAGCAGCGTCAAGAGTTACAGGACCTTATGGAACAATTGATGGGCGATGATCGTATCCGCGTGGATATGATGGAACTGGCCCAGAACTTGGAAGCCATAGCACCGTCGGAACAGATGCGTACGCGCTTCCCCTTCCGCGGCAATGAGTCCTTGCCGATGAACGAGGCTATGCGCATGATGAGCCGCTTGCAGCAGATGGAGGGCCTGGAAGATCAGTTTGATGAAGCACGCCGCATGGATAATCTCGAAGCCATTGACAGCGAGAAAGTGAAGGAGCTGCTTGGTAACGATGAATATGAATCTATCGAGCAATTGAAAGAACTGATGAAGGTCCTGGAGGAGGCGGGCTATATCCAAAAACGCGGCAACCGTTGGGAATTAACGGCCCGTGGTATCCGCAAAATTGGACAAAAAGCCCTCCAGGATATCTTTAACAAGCTCAAGCGTGACGGCTTTGGGCGGCATGTCAGCCCCTTCCGTGGCGTAGGCGGAGAGCGTACCGATGAGAGCAAGGCCTATCAATTCGGCGACCCTTTCCTGCTTGACCTGGAAAAGACGCTGATGAATGCCGTGCATCGGCGTGGCATAGGGACGCCAGTGCAACTGCAAAAGGAAGATTTTGAGGTCTATCGTACCGAGTTCACGACACAATCCTCGACCGTGTTGATGATTGATATGAGCTTGAGTATGGTCTATAACGAGTGCCAACCGGCTGCCAAGAAAGTGGCAGTCGCTTTGGAGAGCCTCATTCGCTCGCAGTTCCCGCGTGACAACCTCTACATTGTGGGCTTTTCCCGCATTGCTCGCGAGTACAAGCCAGAGGAACTGGTGGAGATGAGCCGCTACGATCATAGTCAAGGAACCAATATGGCGCACGGCTTGATGCTCTCGCGTCAACTCCTGGCTCGCAGTCGCAGTGTCAATAAGCAAATCATTATGATTACCGACGGTGGCCCAACCGTCTGGTATGAGGATGGTGAATGGCTCTTCAATTGGCCGTATAACCATTTGGCGGAACAGCAAACGTTGCTTGAGGTGCAGCGTTGCACTCGTGAAAACATCACTATCAATACCTTCATGTTGGAAGATGATAGCTGGATGGTGGCCTTCGTCAACCAGATGTCACAGATCAATCATGGGCGTACTTTCTATACTGACAAGAACAACCTGGGCGAATACCTGCTGGTTGATTACCTGAACAGTAAACGAAAGTTTGTCTCGTAAATGATGGTAGATATTCCAGCCATGTTTCGCGAACAGGTACGTCAGTTTGGGTCGAAAGACGCATCTGCGCACGTTCAACAGCAGATGGAGCAGTTTCTGCGCTACCAGCAGGAATTGCTCGACTGGAATACACGTATGAACCTCACGGCGATTACTGAACCAGAGGAAGTGCTAATCAGGCACTTCCTCGATTCGTTGTCCCTGCTAAGCGTGCATGACCAACCCCATACGCGCCTACTCGATATCGGCTCTGGTGCTGGTTTTCCGGGTATACCGCTCAAGATTATGCGCCCCAGCTGGCAGGTTGTATTAGTAGAGGCAACTGGCAAAAAGGTCACGTTTTTGTGCCATATAATCGAGACGCTCCAATTACAAGACATCGTTGCCTTGCAAGGGCGAGCGGAAGAGCTTGGGCATAATAAGGACTATCGAGCAACATTCGATGTGGTAACTGCCCGTGCGGTTGCCTCTTTACCGACCCTTTTAGAATATGCCGCGCCATTTTGCCGCGTTGGTGGGCAGATAATTCTCCCCAAAAAAGGCACATTGGACGAGGAAATCGTCCAGGGTAAACGGGCGGGACAGCAGCTTGGCGCGACATTCAAAGCCGATGTAGCTGTGACTCTCCCCGGTCTCGATGATGGCCGTCGTCTGCTCGTCTGGAAGCAACAGAAACTGTGTCCACCCCAATATCCACGCACTGGTGCGCAAATGGCGAAAAGACCACTGGCATGAGAAAGAGCAAGATTGGAGAAGTTGTGTCCCTCCTTCTATGCTATACTGTTGCTTGTCAAGCACAGACGCGCTTCGGCTTGAACGAGTGAGAGGTGCCTGACTCACGCACGCGCATGGACTCTGTGAGGACTCGACCAGGAAAGAAGAGGTGGAAACCATGTTTCATAGTATCGCCGCGACGGTGGTGTTCGTAAAAGATATGGCCAAATGTCTGACGTTTTATCGGGACACGCTCGGACTTGAGGTGACAGAGAGCGATTCCGAGCATGTCGCTGTCCATATGGACAACGTGTACTTCCTCCTGCTGGAGGTCTCAGCCGCCGCCCACATGGTAAGTTCGGAAGAGCTTGAGTTGAAGATCGAGAGCGGCCCTCGCGGGCTGCTGGCCGCTGGTGTTGAGGATGTCGACGCCGCCTACGAGGCACTCAAGGCCAAGGGAGTCACATTTCTCAGACCCCCAACCGACCAGCCCTGGGGGCTGCGCACGGCGTACTTTGCCGATCCCGAAGGCAACCTCTGGGAGATCAACCAGCCCATTGAATAAGCATCTACCTACTTTACGCCGATCACCGCCAACTCTCGAAACAGCGCGTTTTGTGGCGTTTGTTCGATGCTCGTACTGCTAAACCGTTCTCTAAAACATGGACATTTGGGACACAGCCCAAACATCGCCTTTAGTTCCTGCTTCAACGAGAGCAGTTTCACTTACAGGAAACTGCAAGCCAGAGCTACTCTCTCCACAGGCGTTTCGTGTGTCGATGGAACTCACCGCCACATCTCTTATATTTTTCGCGGCATTCAAATCACGGTCTAACACATTGCCACAAGCCTCGCAAATGAAAGTACGTTGACCTAAATTCAGTTCAGGCTTTACATACCCACATGCTGAGCAAGTTTTTGAGGATGGATAGAAGCGATTGATCGTGACAAGGTGTGTTCCATGCCATGCTGATTTATACTCAAGTTGCCGTCGTATCTCTCCAAAGTTACTATCTGAGACGGCTTGAGCAAGGCAATGGTTCTTGAGCATACCCGCTACGTGCAAGTCTTCAATGGCTATCAAGGCGTGGTTTTTGACAAGATAGCTTGTGAGTTTATGGCTTGCGTCACTACGGATATGAGCAATACGAGCATGGATTTTTGCAATGGCTAGACGTGCCTTGCTACGGTTCTTAGAGCCTTTTACACGTCGTGACTTTGTACGCGTCTCCCCGCTTGAGTTTCTTCAAGGCATGTTTCAAGGCTCTAGGGTTTTCAAAGGTCGTCCCATCAGAACAGGAGGCCCTCGTCTTAATGCCTAAGTCAACACCGAGAGCCGATGTTGTTGTAGGAACAGGTTGTGCTTGCTCTACCTCTACCTGCATACTGACATACCAACGCCCCGCCTGTTCAGAAACGGTGGCGCTGAGTATCTTTGCATCAGTAGGGATATAGCCGTGTTCATGTAAGCGTAAGCGCCCTAAGCGTGGCAACTGTACAGCATCGGTAGACACTTTGATGGAACCTGTTAAGCGAAAGGAACCAATAGCCTTACTCTTCTTTTTGAACTTTGGGAAACCGAGCTT
>JBPCJY010000121.1:0-15125 GCA_051004815.1 Ktedonobacteraceae bacterium | reverse complement strand
CCGCAAGGGATCGCCCCTACTATACAACGGTACCTGTTCTGCCCGCTATGCGTGTATAGTAGGGGCGATCCCTTGCGGTCGCCCTGGCAATCATACACAAGCCCTGTGTCAAATAAGACATAGTGATGCTCTTTTCCCAGCCAACGTATACAATAGAGGAAAAACATCTAGTAAAAGGATGGTACAATATGACGATTTTTCGCCCAGCGAATGAAGCCGATCTCGCGGCAATATACGAGGTGTTTTATCAGAATGAGGTGCTTGATAGTCCCCATCCACCTTCACCCGGCAATACCCCACCATATTTACGGCACGTCCTTCAGACGGGGACACTGTATGTCGCGGAGCAGGATGGACTGGTGCTGGCATACGCGGGTGCTATTACACGGGGAAATATCAGCTTTCTCACCGATGTGTTTGTGCGACCAGCTCAACAGTCAGGCCAGCTTGGCAAAACGCTCCTGCACTCCGTTTTACCGCGAGATGGCTTGATCCATTTCACTTTATCAAACTATTGCTCATGGTTCGGTCATTTTTGAAGGGGTTTGAAAGAATTGATCCCATGAAATGCATGTTCTGCGCATAAAGCAAGAAATACGCCTCACTTTGACAGAACATGTATTCACTTGATCCAAACCTGTATGACCAAGTGGGGAATGAAGACCATTCTTTGGGCGTTTTTAGCCCCAAAGTGGGGAATACAATTCATTTTATACCCTAAAAAATGACCGAACCGTGAGTATTGGCTAATGCAAAACACATTGGTTCAGGAACCTAACTCTTCACTATCAAGCCAGATGGTAACTGGCCCTTCGTTCCGTAGCTCAACGCTCATCGATGCTCCAAATATCCCACTGGCAACCGTCAGCCCGTATTTCGTACATGTCTCTTTGAAGAGCGCATAGAGCGAGTTTGCAAGCGAAGGAGGGGCCGCATTTTTAAAGCTGGGACGACGGCCACGGCGCACGTCAGCATGAAGGGTAAATTGCGAAACAACTAACATTTCTCCCTGGATATCAAGCAGCGAGAGGTTCATTTTCCCTTGCGCATCTGAGAATATACGTAATTGGACAATCTTATCAGCGAGAGTCTTTACCGTAGTTTCGTTATCCTCATGACCTATGCCAAGAAATACGAGCAGTCCCTGACCGATATGACCAACGATCTGTTCATCAACAGTGACACTCGCTCGACTGACGCGCTGCAACAATGCTCTCATCTGTCAAGGCGTTTCTCTATCGGTTTGAATGGCGACTGCGATAGCGATGGATAGTTCCGCCAGGTCGGCGATGCTGACATCGAAGGCACTGATGCCGAGCAGCTCGGCGCGTCGTTTCGCGTTGCCGTGGAGGGTGACGGTGGGTCGCCCACTGCGTAACTGTACAATCTCCATCTCACGCCAGGCCACGCCATGAATACCTGTACCAAGAGCCTTGCTAATGGCCTCTTTAGCGGCGAAACGACCAGCTAACCTTGTCGCCTTGCCGCGACATTGCATGACCTCACGCTCAGTGAAGACACGCTTTAGAAAGCGTTCGCCGTGTCGCTCGTATACTTTTCGCACACGGTTCACCTCGATGATATCGATGCCCACGGCGACATTGACGCCCTGCGGCGCATGGAGTGGCGCGGGCAAGCCTACCGCCCCCGCTGGCCCAAAGAGCCAATCAGGCAGCGCAACCCCTGGTTGGCGTACCAGTGGGGTGAACAACAATGGCAGGTCCTGCTCATCCATGTTTTTTGCTCCAAATTTGTCTCTTGCGCCGCCTCCGTACGAGCAATTTTATGCTCGTGGCACCTCGATACTCAGTTGTGGCGTGCTGGTGCTATCGCCGGGCGGCAACACCGAGGGGGCGGGGCCAGTGCCGCGACCCATGCCGCGATAAATGAAACCGAGGCGGTTCATCTCCAAGGACTCGTAGATGTTACGCCCATCGATCAAGACGGGACGACGCATCGAGTTGCGAATCTGTAGCATATTCAGCGCTTTGAACTCGTTCCATTCGGTGACAATAACTAACGCATCGGCATTTTCAGCGACGGCATAAGCATTAGTGCAGAAGGTAACAGCGTCAGAGCGAATACCTTCACGCTCAAACGCATCGTGCGCTGTGTGTGATGCAACAGGGTCGTAGACCTGCACTGTCGCACCCTGGCTAGTAACCCAGCGAACAATGTCAACGGCTGGTGCCTCGCGCATATCGTCTGTATTCGGCTTAAAGGCCAGGCCAAGCACTCCAATAGTGCAGCCGCGCAGCGAGCCGAGAATAGAAGTCAACTTGGTAACGATCAGGCGGCGCTGGTCATGGTTAATATCCATTACCGCATTCAAAAGCTGTGGATGCAGTCCTGCCTCATCGGCCATATAGGCCAGGGCACGAACGTCTTTGGGAAAGCAGCTGCCCCCATAGCCCAGACCGGCATCGAGGAAGGCGCGTCCGATGCGCTTATCATAACCCATGCCGACGGCGACCTCTTTTACATCGGCACCCAGGCGTTCGCAAATCTGTGCTATCTCATTGATGAACGAGATTTTTGTGGCCAGGAAAGCGTTGGAGGCGTACTTAATCATCTCCGCCGTATAGAGGTCGGTAATGACAATATTTGCCCGCAATGGTAAGTAGAGCATGGCGACTTTGGTCGCGGCATCCTGGTCTGACGAACCGAGCACGACGCGGTCAGGGTTCTGGAAATCCAGCACTGCGGACCCTTCACGCAAGAACTCCGGGTTGGAGACGACGCCAAAGGGAACTTCCGGACGAGCAAGATTTTGGCGGATGATGCGTGTGACCACGTCACCGCTGCCCACTGGCACGGTGCTTTTATTGATAATCACCGCATAATGATCTAACTCTTCCGCGATGCCGCGAGCTGCACTCTCCACGTAGCGCATATCGGCACCACCCTGGCTAGTGCCGGTAGGGGTGTTGACGGCGATAAAAATATAGTTAGAACCATCCAGCCCCTCTTTATAGCTCGTGGTAAAGTGGAGACGTCCGGCGTTGACGTTGCGCTCCACCAACTCTTCCAACCCCGGTTCGTAAATTGGCAAAATGCCCTGGTTTAAACGTTCGATTTTTTCTGGGATAATATCGACGCAGGTAACGCGATTGCCCATATCGGCAAGGCACGTCCCTGTCACTAATCCGACGTAGCCGGTGCCGATAACCGTAATAATTGACACGATGATACTACTCCTCTACAGTGACAAATGGATTTTCATATTTTTCTTCTATGATAGTGGTCGGCCTACCATGACCTGGGAAAACGACCAGGTCATCTTCGAGTGTGTATAGCTTCTCAAGGATAGAGGCTATAATGGCATGATAGTCTCCACCTTCCAGGTCTGTCCGTCCAATACCGCGATGGAAGAGCGTATCTCCACTAAAAACGCAGTATGGACGACTAACGAAACATACCCCTCCGCGGGTATGTCCAGGGGTAGAGAGAACATCGAGTGTAAGAGTTCCAAAGGTAATCTGATCTCCCTCTTTTAAAAGAATGTCAGGTTTCCTATGCACTAATGGGCTTGCATGCCCAAACATCGTAGCACTACGTTCATCGGTATACATGTAGATGTCTTCCGGGTGAATTGCCAGTGGCACTGGATAGACTGCGCTGACTGCGTCAATAGCCATGACGTGATCTATATGTCCATGTGTGTTCAGAATATATTTTGGCAGCAGTTCAAGTTCCTTGATGGTAGCAAGAATTTTTTCCGCCTCGTCACCCGGATCGATGATGACCGCTTCCCTGGTCTGCGGACAAGCATAGAGGTAACAATTTTCCTGGAAATCGCCTACCGTCACACAGGCGACAATAGGCATAGCTTGATTTTGCCCCTGCTCTACTGTGGGCATACTATCTTTTCCCTTCTTAAAAAACCTGGCATCCAATACTATTGCCATTATTATAACATTACAGAAGAGTACGAGCTAACTATTAGCCCGTGTGGCTTCTTGAGCGGCTCGGTAATTTTAGACTCGTGCCAGTTTGTCTCTCTGCGTTCGCTATTGTCCCTGGTTTTCTCTCGGTTCTGCTGTCAACTTTGATGTCAGTTTTTCTTTTTCTTTGCAGCATTAGACTTCTTCAAAGTCTCGTTGCCCTATAGGGCCGTCTAGTATCTCGCCTAGTTCCATTTCTGCTTTTCCATATTCTAGGACTTTGCGGCTTAGGTAGCGTCTCATGCCGTAAATGCGTTCCAGGCGGCGGCGGTGTCCTTGTAGTTGGGAGAGTTTGGCTGCTTCAAGGGCAAGGGGTTTGCCAATGGCTACATCACCGTTGTAGATGAAGACCTCAGCGCGGGCTATCATGAGGAGGGTTTCCCAAAATTGGGTTTGGGGGCGTTCGGCTTCAGCAAGCTCCAGGTAGTCTAGTGCTTTTTGTGTTTGGCCTAACATTCCATAGTTCTTTGCGTATTCTTCATAAACGGCTGCCAGATTGTATTGACCGCGTGTGCTGTCTGTTTCTGGTTTCACTGCGTGTGCTAATTCTTTTGCTTCGGACATTGCTCGTTCAAAGCCGCGTTTGTTTCTGCTGAGTAAGGATGTGCGCCCTAACAGTTGGAGAGCGTTTCCGCGTGCTGATGCATCTGCCAAAGGCGTTGTATCGCGTGCGGCTTCAAGGTATGTGAGGGCTTTTCTCACATCTCCACTGCGGCGGTACATGTCGCCTTGGTATGTAAGGGCAATATTGAGTAGGGTATCATCATTAATGGTGTCTGCAAGTTCTTCTAGCTGATGGTAGTAGGAGATTGGTAGTGCTATCTCTTTGGTTCTCACTCCCATACCAGTGATATAGCCTGCTGCATGGTAGACGCGTGCGAGTGAGTGTAAGATTTCAGGGTCTTCTGTTGCCAATTGGGTTTGAGTATCTCTTACGAGTTTTTCAATGACTGCTCGAGCTTCACTGACATGCGGTTCGTCCATGAGTGCCCATGCATGTTCGAGTACGTTGTTGATCTCTTCTGCTGTTTTGGGAATATATATAGATGCAGCAAGGCCGAATTGTTCTGATGCGATACCTAGCAGGTCTGCTATGCGCCTGAGTTCGCGGATATTTTCTAGCGGTCGTTCATTTTCCCAGGCTCGTAAGGTGCGTGGTTCTACGTGAATTCTATATGCAAGCTCTTCTTGAGTAAGTTTATGTTCTTTCCGATAGTTTTTGAGTGCCTGGCTTAGGAGTGATGCATTAGGTTTTGGTTCTTGCATAGCCATATTTTCTTCCTGTTTTGGTATAGCATCTGATGTGTTGAGCCATTTTTTAGACCTGTACGGTTGAGCCAAAATGAACAATAATTATAGTAGGTCGATGAATTGATAGCACTACGGTACGTTGGTGGTGGGCTTCTTGCGTGGGCCTTTCGGTCCAGATTTGCGGGGCGTTGCAATGAAGTGTTCCAGGGAGTCTGTATAGATGAACCATTCTCGTGAAAGGCGAAAACCATCTAGCTTTTCCTGCCTGAGTAAAGCGGCAAGATAGTTTCTGCTGAGTCCTGAAATTCGTTCAGCCTCGGGTGTCGTTATGTATTTGCGTTTTAGGTCAATACTTTCAATCATAGCTTTCTCGGTATTCAGTTCCTTTAGGGGAATTATAGCATACTAGGGTATGATTGACAATATCTAACCCTATGGGTTATAATACCTCTGAGGGTTATGATTTTGATGCTTCTATAGCGTAAGTAGCCTGATGGCAAGCCATTAGAAGGAATGTTTTCTAGGAGAGTTTTCGTAGAAGTGCTGGCTAGTGTGTTTCGGACACTAGCACAGCGGGTGAGTTTCCCTAGTCGGCTGTTTGAGCGTTGCTAGTTCCTCATCTCTATTGTGAGGGATGAAGGGCTAGCCTGTCAAGCTTTTGAAAAGGAGCATTGTTCGTGTCAGAAAGTTTTTATCTGGCTCATGCCTGCGACTCCAACCGTGATGTGTCGTTGCTGGCTCACGACCAGTATATGCGAGAGGTGACGTACCGGGAGCGGTTGTCCTTTGAGCAACAAGCCTGTCTTTTTCAGCGCATGGCTCGTCATTCTCATCACCCCGAGAATGCGTGGCTCGCTTCCCTGGCTCAGGATGCTCGTGCTCGGTTGGTGGAAGAGTATCAATCCTTGGTGATTGCTATTGCGCGGCGTTGGCAATCCTCGTGTACCTCGATGCAGGTGGATGACCTGATTCAAGAGGGCAATCTCGGACTGCTTCAAGTGATGGATTGGGTGGTTTCCCATGAGGACTGGGCGTCGTTTGCGGGGATGGCGGCTCGTGCGATTGGGTGGGCGGTCTGGGATGCGTATATGAACCGCGAGCGGTTTGTGCGCTATTCGGCGACGGTGGAAAAGGATTTGTATCATCTGCATGTGGCTGAGCACCAGGTAGAAGCGCGAACGTTGACGGACTCATCCACCAGAGCAGAGGTGGCGGAGGTGGCCGCGTGGATGCAGGTCAGTGAGCAACGGGTGCGCACATTGCTGGCTCTGCGGCGGCAAGCTCGGGTGGAGAGTGTGCAAGCTCTGGTCGCCTCTTCTCTCCATGCTCAGGATGATTATCTGGTATTTCGACCGTTGTTTGCTGATGGCTGGCAAGAGGGGACGACGGGTCAGGAGCCGGCGAGCCAGGAGCCAACTGCACGAGCGCAAGCCGTGCAACACGCGATGACCCTGTTGACAGCACGGCAAGAGCAAGTGATCCGCTTGCGTTGGGGATTGACGGAGGGAGATGCCACCGAGTACTCGCTCGGCCAGATTGCGGCCCGTTTGGGCATGTCGTGTCAGTGCGTTCAAACACATGAGCGCCGGGCAAAGGCTCGCTTAGCTCAGGTGTTGCAAGCGACGGCACCGGGAAACGTCGTGAAAAAAGGCAGAGGGATTTTGTTGCTGGATGTGCAAGATCGAAGCTATTACACCATTGAGGAGGTCAGTCAACGGCTTGGGGTCTGTGAGCTTACGGTGCGCAGACGGGTGAAGCAGGGACAATTGCCGTGTGATTACTGTCCTGGTGAGGTCATGAAGTATCGGTTCCCCAAGCCAGCCATTGATGCCTTGGTGGGGGCTGCGGTGGCGAGAGAGGAGGTCGGCTAATGGCAAGCTGTAGGTGCCATTGGGGACATCTGAGAGACCCGGACTCTTTGTGCGCCACGCGCTCCGCGCTCACTCAGTTCGTGGTGGAGTCCTGCCAGGAACGACGAGCGCACGATGCGAACCACCACACACCCATCGTTAGCAAAGGCGGAATGAAGGGCTACCTTGCTGCTCTGGCTAACGATGGGGTGTGTCTCTGTGTTGTCGGCGGCACGCGCAGCGGCGGCGGCATACCCCCTGGGGCCGCCGCTTGCCGCCGACAACCAGCCGGCTTTTATGTAGCAAAAACGAAGGCTCTGGGCGCGGTACAAGTAACACGCGCCCCTCTAACTACAAAAAGGGCTAGCTTGCTTCCTCATACCTACAACGATGGCAAGCCATTAGAGGAGGTGGTCTGTGAAATCAATGAACATTGATGAACTTTGGGCGATTAAGCGAGAAATGGAGACAGTTGGGCGGCTGGCACAACGGGATATGCAACTGATGGAAGTGGTTGGTGTGCTGATCTTGATGTATCGGGATACCGAGCTTGAGATTGAACGTCAGGTGTTGTCGTATGCGTTGGTTCTCTTGCTAGAGAAGAGGTGATGGTATGGCGAAACAGAAACAACGGGCGGTGATCTCGCCTTTATTCTTGGCTATTCCAGAAGTGTGTGAGTCGTTGCGGCTGAGTCGGGCGAAAGTCTACCGATTGATTTACTATGAAGGGTTGCCAGTCGTTCACTTTGGTCGGGCAGTACGTGTCTCGGTGATGGCACTTGAAGAGTGGATAGAGCGGCGCGAAAAAGGCGCATAGGAGGTGCTGGTATGGCGCGTAGAGGGCATGGTGAGGGTTCTATCACTCGGCGTAAGGATGGCCGCTATCAAGCTGCTATCACATTGGATAACCACAAGCGCAAGTACTTTTATGGTCAGACGCGCAAAGAGGTTCAGGACAAGCTGAATGGAGCGTTGTATGAGCAAAAGCAGGGGACGCTTGTAACTGGGCCACAACAAACGCTCAAGGCGCATTTAGAGCGATGGGTAGAGCAGGTGGTGAAGCTGACATTGGAGCCAAACACCTACAAGGGATACCGTTCGATGATACGCTGTCATTTGATACCGGCTCTTGGACATATCAAGCTCCAAAAGCTTACTATAGGGCATTTGCAAGCATTCTATGCAGAGAAGCAGAAAACGCTTAAACCAGGATCGCTCGCTTTGATTAATGCGGCGTTGGGCGGCGCGTTAGAGGACGCCTTGAAACAGGGGTTTGTAGCACGCAATGTGGCGAAGCTGATTAATTTGCCTCACATTGAGCGGTATGAAGGGCAGGTATTGTCAGTAGAGCAAGCGCACAAGCTTCTAGAGGTTGCGCGGGGTTCTCGTCTTGATGCTTTGCTCTTGGTAGCAGTTACGACGGGTATGAGAGAAGGTGAATTGGTCGGATTGCATTGGAACGACATTGACTTGGAAAAGGGTATCTTGCAGGTTCGGCATAATCTATCCTATGTGAGTGGGATGGGCTATATTGAGGGTGAGCCGAAGACGAAAAAGGGGCGGCGTAGGATTGTGCTTCCAAATGTGGCAGTAGAGGCGTTGAAGGAACATAAAGCGAGGCAGGAACAAGCACATATTAAGATGGGTGATCGGTGGAAAGAGCATGGGCTGATCTTCTGTAACATTTATGGTGGTTACTTTAACCCTGGCCGTGTGCGGTTTCTGTTTAAGAAGCTGCTGAAGATGGAGGGTTTGCCTGATGTGCGGTTCCATGATCTGCGACACGGTGCGGCAACGGTGTTGCTTGCGGCAGGAGTACCTTTGAAAGTAGTGTCAGAATTATTGGGGCATAGCTCGGTTGCAATCACGGCGGATATCTACGCGCATGTGTTGCCAGAGCAGCAGCAAGAGGTGGCAAAGAAGATGGATGATCTGTATGGGGGTTCTTAGGATTGCTGTCAAAATTGCTGTATTGTGTGGTAGTGATTGTTGTGTAAAGGCTTTAGAGGCGGTTCTAGTGGTTTGAGTTATGATTGCCATTATTATAACATAGGTATGCTTGACCTCGACATATTTTATCCTTGCTATAGGACGATAGATGTGATATAGTTCGTAGAACGTGCGTTCTATGATATACTAGCTAATAATCGTCTGATGCCTGAGAAAAATGGGGGGGGGGTGACAATACTGGAAACGAAATCCCCCTTTCAGTGCTAAAATACGTGTAAAAGCAATGCTGATCTACGTCTATTCTAATGAATATTGTGGTATCAGGCCATTTTTCACTGTAAAAGGTAGACAGAAATGAGTAAAGTAGGGTAGAATAAGTAATAGGTGTGTTAATTTTGTTGGCTTGAGCCGAAGCAGCAACTTTTCTTGTTTCCCCTGTAGAGTAATGTATTCCACAACGATAGCAGCAACCATGATGGAGAGTTTGATGACGAAGGATCAATTTGAGAGAAGAGCCTACCGGCGGAGTCCAGGGAGACAGTATGGCTATGATTATGATCCATTGGGTGGTCAGAAACAAAATGGTTCCAGTCAAAGTGGACGTGCCGATACTTCTCTTACAGGCGACCGATGGCCATCGCGTGGCGATTCGAACAGTCAGAATGTAGGTCGTTCCAGCGGACAATTGGCACCTCGACCCGATCTCCGTAGAACTCGACAGCTCTTACGTCAAAGTATTCTCGCCAGCAAAACGCATTCCACCACTCTTCCCGAAGAAGAGGCTGAGCAACAAGATGAAGTATTGCAGGCTCATCACAGCGAACCCGAGGACGAGCAAGGCCTGTATGAAGAGCAGGACGATAGCACGTTGTTCAGTAATCGCTACCGCACTCGCAATGCAGGACAAGCACCGATCAGGCGTTCTGCCGCCGTCCCACCTTATCAGTCGGCACCCCAGGAGTATGCCGAAGTTGATACAGAAGAAGAGGGGTGGAATGAGTTTGAATATGTGGATCCTGATCTGGGCTACGAGGACCCGCTTGATCAACGCTTAGGGTATACGGAAGCCCCGCCACCGCGGCAGGCACCGAGACCAAGTACTACCACCAGTCGTCGTTTACCGCCGTCACGCCGTGACATCGAAGAAGAGGAATACGCCGACGAAGACTATTATGATGATGAAGAGGATGAGCGACGGGCGCGGCGCAGAGGCAAAAAGCAAGGCATATCGCGCAGAAAGCTCTTAGTGGGGCTTGGTCTAGTCGCGGCAGGTGGTGTTGCAGCCTACGAGTTAGGCCCAAAGATTCCACAGGCAATCAATGATGTTGGCACAAACCTGGAGCATCAAATACAAGATGCATACAATAAAGGGTTAGCTGCCGGGGCAGAGGCGGTGCGCAAGGAATTTGTTACCTCACTAAATAATTTGGAAGGAGTCTCGTTGCAGGGGGCGATGGCTGCGGCCAAGTTGACGCGCCTCGCCTACGATGATTTTGTCTCGCCTCTGGTCACGCTGGCCGCGACTGTGACGGGAGATTTCCTGGGTGTGACGTTGCAGGCTGTGATATCGGCACGCGGCTTCCTGGCGAAATTCAACCAGGATAACTCTACCATGGCTGCGCTGCAAACTGTGCTGACGACGTGGGTGAAGCAGGTCAAGGCGGTACCCTTGGAGATACAAACGATTACCGATGCCGATCTGGATGGCGCACAGTCCTATCTACGGGCATTGCAGCGCAAGTTACAAGATGAGACGGCCAAGCTCAATAGTCCAGCGAGCACCCCTACGTCTCAACCACCTCCTAAGGCAACTTCAACACCCACGCATTGATGGCAAACCCTTCACATCTTTAAGAATGTGGAGGGTTATTTTTGCTCGGTTGTTCCCTTGACGTATTGTTGTTGAGCATTTATGATAGAATTGCACCAATTGCTGCTTGGCAGGTGCGCTCTTCGCTTTAGCGTAGATGGCCTTGTTATACAGGAAGGGGGAGATTATTAAGCGGTTGCTAGATTGAAAGGCATCGATCCCGTAACATTGTTCTTTTTGTAGTTTCTTGTCATCTATAGTACCTTTTCGCTTGCTTCATTTGTCATACTGAAGTATTTAACAGGAGGTAATAACTCACATGGCAACAATCTCCGAAAGTGGAAACGACAACGTCTTGCGTTCGGAACGCATCGCTGGAGGTATCCTTCCCAAGGTCTTGAACTCGTTTGACATGGTAGCCATCTTCGTTGCAATCGTTCTTTTCATCAGTAATTCGGCTGTGATGGCGGGGGGTGCAGGTCCGGCAGCGTATATTTACTGGGGCATCGGTTTCCTCACATTTCTTATCCCCGGTGCCATCGTCACTGGTCAGCTCGGTCTGATGTTCCCCGGTGAAGGCTCTATTTACGTCTGGACCAATAAAGCATTTGGGCCATTCATGGGCTTTTTTGCTGGTTTCTGTGCATGGTGGCCCGGTGTACTCGTCATGATTGCCACGGGTGATGCTGTTGTATCTCTCATCCAACAGCTCAATCCAGCCTTTTTGACGGAGGCATGGCAGCAAGGTGTGGCTATTATCGTCGTCATCGCCTTCTCTTTTCTGCTTTCGATCATGCGCTTTCGTGTCACACAAAACTTCGTCAACGTCGTCTTTGTGGCCTATGGTGGCGCAATCCTGCTCATCGGTCTGGCGGGAGTCCTTTCACTGGGGCATCCCGCGCCTGTCGATTACTCGCCAACGCATTGGAGTCTGAATTGGGGCAATGCGACCTTCTACGGGACCGTCATTCTGGCCTTGCTTGGTATTGAAGTCCCGTTGAACATGGGGGTCGAAGTCAATGATGTACGTGCCATCACGCGCTATCTCCTCTGGGGCTCGGCTGTCGTTATTGCCGCTTACCTCATCGGTACCTTTGGTGTGATGGTTGCCGTTCCACTAAAAGATCAGGGTAGCCCTTCCGCCATCGCTGAGGCTGTACGATTGGGTTTTGGCCCTGCTGGCACCGTTCTCGGCTGGCTAGTGAACATCATCTTTATCGGCTTCTTCATCTTTAACACTGCTGTCTATAACTACTCCTTCGGACGCCTGCTTTTCGTGTCAGGTCTGGACCGCCGTATGCCAGCAGTAATGAGTAAAGTGAATGCCAATAGGGTGCCGTGGGTGGCCGTATTGGTACAGAGTATTATCTCTGCCTTCTTCACCGCTCTCGCGTTCATCGTCGCGCCCTACGCCTTGAGCACCGGCTTGAAGCCTGCTGATCTTTCCACGGTCGTCTACGATATTCTGCAAGCAGCAGTTACGGTCATCTGGTGTGTATCGATGATAGTGCTCTTCATAGATGTGATTATCATCCGCTACAAGTACCACGAGACATTCGCTCGCACGCGCCTGGCTCCTGACTGGGTCTTCTACCTGTGTTCTGTCTTTGGACTCCTTGCCAGCAGTGTTGGTGTATATGTTACCTTCACGGGTCCGTGGACGACGTTGATCGCCTATAATTCGTGGGTGCTCTGGATTGGCAGTATTGCTGTACTCTCTCTCTTAGTGGGAGCCATTCTCTACTTCGTTGGTCATGCCACCATCAGAGGTGACGTGAGTGATGAAGAGATCATCGCCAAAGCGACAACCTAGTTCGCCGCGAGCGACGATGCGCCTATACTTTGGTTGCTGTAAGAAGCAAGACCCTCCCACCCCAGGGTACCCTCGCTTTCACTGGGAGATTTTTTGGGGAAAGGCATCGGCGAGGGGGAATGTCATTCTGAGCGCCGCGAAGAATCTCTCGTCGGCCCGCATGGAGGTTCTTCGCGGCGCTCAGAATGACAGGCGAAACCGGCGCGCTTCAAAAAACCTCCCAGTGAAAGGGTACCCTCGCGGGTACTCTGGGGTGGGAGGGTATGGCTGAATAGATGAGGTACAATGTAATTGATACAGAATGACGTTCAGCAACTGCTGCGCATTGATGATCTAGCCCATGAATCGGGTGTGCCGAGCAGAACTATCCGTTTTTACAATACCGAAGGGCTGCTGCCGCCTCCGATCATGCGGGGGCGTGTGGCCTACTATAACCAGGAACATCTGTTGGTGCTGAACATCATTAAAGAGCTAAAAGAGCGGCAAAATCTACCGCTGGATGTTATCAAGCACTTGCTGGAAATCCGCGCACTGCACGGGGATGTGCAGATGAACCTGGCTCTCAAGCAACGCCTGTTGCGATCATTGACGACTGGTGGGCAGGCGGTGAAGCTGTCTAAAGAAGAGTTGATGCAGCAAACAGGCACAACCTCTGAGCAGGTCGATGAGCTGACCAACAAGGGGTTGCTCTTTCCGCTTGGGGGAGACGGAGAGGAAGCCATGGTGTTTTCCGGGGATGATGTCTTGTTGCTCCAACTTTACCAGCACCTTGAAACATTGGGCTTGCCCATCGCGCTTCCCGCGCTGATTCGTTTTCAATTGCGCCAACTGACGCGCAGTGAAATCGCGGCCTTCGAGCAACACCTGCTGCCGCGTTGGCGCGAAGACGGTCTGCCGCTGGAGCAGCAGACCGCGCAATTTGAAGAGATGCTGAACGTCACCGATACATTGATTTCAGTGTTGCACCGCAAACTGTTGTATCAAGTGTGATAAACGTTCCCGCTATGCCTGAGATTTCGCCTCTGTTTCGTCCACTACATTTGCCGTGACCACCTTGTGAACCGTTGGCTGTTCGGTGAGAGGCGCATTTTCGGCAGGTGTCTCCTCAGATAGAGGTACCAGCTCCGTGTCAGCATCACCGGGCGTAATGATATTTTCTTCAGTAGTAGTATCTTCCTCAAGAGGATGGGCATTGCTGACCTCTTGCCCCTCTGCCATGGCTGGTTGTTCGCTCGACTCATCTTCCGTGTCGGTATCCAATACTACAGGAGTTTCTTCGTCGTTGATATCGGCATCATCTTTAGCAGGTTTCTGAGCAATGCCGTAGGTGGCGGCTACCTCGCCCTTCGGTATCGTTTTGGAGTAGCGCAGCACCAGGTAAGTGATTGGCAGGAGAACGATAAAGACGACCAGCGATGTCCACTGTGCCTGTTTCAAGCCCCAGTCCAGACCCAGGAAGCTGACGACCAGATTGTCGCGCACAAAGAAGAGCAAGAATTGCGAAATCACGTAGCTAAAGAGGTAGAATAGCATTAATATACCGGGCTTACGCACGCGCCGTGCCAGGAAGAGCATTACGGTCAGCACGACGAGGTTGGTGATCAGTTCATAGGCAGCAGCTGGTTGTACCGGCACATTGCAGGTGGCGGGATTCAGGCAGGCCCAACTATTGGGGTTTTGATAGACGGTTGACCATGGTAATGTGCTGTGGAAACCGATAATATCGCCGTTAATCAGGTTGCCGATACGTCCAAAAATTTGACCTGCTGCCGCGAAAAGGACGCCGGCATCGATCAGGACTAATGGATTGATATGTTCGCGTCGTGCTCGCCAGATGAGGGTAGGAATGACCAGGAAGATGGCTCCGTAGAAAGCCATGCCGCCCTCCCATGTCGCCAGGATATGTTGTGGCTGTGCCAGGTAGTAGGAGAAGAAATTTGGCTGCTGTACCACAAAGTACAAACGTCCACCGATCAGGCCCGCGACGATACACCACCAGACGACGCGGTAGATCATGGCTTGCGTAATGCCCTTGCGCATGGCGTATCCCTGAGCCACCTGAATACCCACGAGGATAGCAACCGCGTACATCAGTCCATACCAGCGCAGTGCTACTGGCCCAATGTGAACAATCACGGGATCAATATTAATATAGATGTAGGGTGGCCCTATACGTATCCAACCCCAATCAATCAGATAAGCGATAAGAGGGATCATTCCCATTGCGTACTCCAAATCTTCATTAAACAGAACGTTGCCTCTATAATAGTACGGTCTGCGTATACATGCAAGTGTTTGGGAGGGATGGATCAGGGTCTGTGAATGATTGCCAAGAGGGGTATGGTAGTTACCAGGGCGACCGCAAGGGATCGCCCAAGAGGCGTCAAGTTACAGAGTAGCCCACGGTTCAGCTTCCCCACCAGGGCGACCGCAAGGGATCGCCCCTACTATAGACGTTTTACGAACACAACGGGCATCGTAGTATAGTAGGGGCGATCCCTTGCGGT